>WQYN01000001.1 GCA_009781225.1 Micrococcales bacterium
GGCATCAACTTCATGTCGGACTCGTGGATCGCCTGAAATCCGCGAATCGACGATCCATCGAACATGAGGCCATCTAGGAACACGGACCGAGTGAACCCCGACGCCGGAATCGTGAAGTGCTGCATCACCCCCGGCAGATCACAGAAGCGGACGTCGACAAACTCCACGCCCTCACCCTCGACAAACGCCAGTGCGTCAGCAGGATCATCAAACACCGGACCTCAACCCCTCTCTTCCAAGCACAGCATCACGCTCACCGCCCCCGCAACGCTTTGCGGTCGGGACGAGCCTTCAGGGGATCGATCCCCTTGGGGATGGGCAGGTTCACCCCGCCGAGCGCCTTGAGGCGACGCTCCACCACGGCGACTTCCGCCTTGGAGATGGATGGCTTCACCCGCTGGATCTTCTTGTTGAGTTTGCGCAGCGGAACGCGCCCCTCCTCGCGCCCGGTGAGGAACACGATGACCCGGATGTCCGGGGCTACACGGTTCACCTTGCGGGTCTCGGCCTCGACCATTTTCTCCAGGCGACCTCCCCCGGGACCTTCGCCCACGAGGAAGACGCCCGCCCGTCCCACGCCCCGGTAGACAAGGGCTCGGCTGCGCGGATCAGCAGCGATCGGGTCCTCCTCGAAGAAGTACCCCTTGCGGATCTGACGCAGGGCCGCACCCACGGCGCCCGTCTCGTCCTCGATCCGCTTGTAGGCTGCCCGCTCACCCCGGCTTGCCAGCACAATCATCGCCGCAACCAGGCCAAAGGGGACGCCTAGGATCGTCATGTAGATGACGCGCCCCATGAGGAATCCCAGCCCCGCGAAGACCGCGACGGTGACGACCACCGCGACGAGCAGCCACATCCACAGCTGCGGATACACGGTCCTTGCGAGCTTGTAGATCTCCCACGTCTGCTGGTACCAGCGCTTTTTCTTCGGCTTCGCCGCCTTCTTCGCAGCCTTGGCGGCGCGCCGCGTCGCCAGACGACCCTTGGGTTCCTCCAAGGGCTCGGGAAGGTTGGTTGGTGTTACTCGGGCCATGACCAGCGATCCTATCGAACTAAGGGGCGAACTCGCCGCCAACCAGCCGCGCCTCCCCCGCCCCCGGCGGAACCTTCGTCGAGGAAAGCGCGTGCAGCGGCCTGCCGGCCAGGGCAAGGAAGGCCTCGCCCAGTGCCTCGCCCTGGGTGGGATGAGCGTGGATGAGACGGGCGACATCATCCGCACGCGCCTCCCCGTTGACGATCAGTTGGGCCTCCCCCACGAGCTCGCCGACGCGCGCTCCCACAAGGTGAATCCCCACGACCGGGCCGTCCACCAGGCTCACCACCTTGACCATGCCAGCGGTTCCGAGGACAACGCTGCGGGCATTGGACCCCAGGGTCTGCGTCTCGACAGCGATGGCGTGAGCCCCGAAAACCTCAACAGCCTGCTCTTCCGTCAGCCCAACGCTCGCAACTTCCGGCTCGCAGTAGGTCACCCGCGGGATGCCCGACTCGCGCAGAGGCGGAACCACGTCCCCTGCGATCCTCTCGGCGACCGCCACTCCCTGGGCAAACCCCCGGTGGGCAAGCTGGAGTCCCGGCACAATGTCGCCGACCGCCCACACATTCCCCGCCCCCGTGTGCAGCCGCTCATCGACCTGCACAAACCCGTCCTCCAGGCGCACCCCGGCCTCATCGAGCCCGATGGCCTCAGTGTTCGGGCGCCGTCCCACCGCGACGAGCAGCAGATCCGCCTCCACTGACCGTCCGTCATCGAGCAGCGCGCGAACCCCCGCCTCATCCTGCGCGACGGACTCGAGCCTCGCCCCTGCCCAGACGGCGATTCCACGCTTGCGAAACTCCCGGCCCAGAGCCTTCGAGACCGCCTCGTCCTCCTGCGGCAGGATTCTGTCCGCCACCTCAATGATGGTGACGCGAGCCCCGAATGACCTCCAGAGCGAGGCGAACTCCACCCCGATCACCCCACCCCCAAGGACGATGGCGGACCTCGGGATCCATTCGAGTCGCACGGCTTGGTCTGAGGTGATAACGCGCCCCTCGACCGCCACTCCTGGAAGGCTCGCTGGTCGCGAGCCGGTCGCGATGATGAGGTGGCGGCCGGTGATCTGCCGCCCGCCCACCTCGATGCTCGAGGCGCTCGTCAGCCGCCCGATCCCCTCGATGATGGTGACTCCCCGCGCCTCGAGAAGCCCCAACAACCCCCGGTAGAGCCGGTCAACGACTCCGCCGCGATAAGCAGCCAGCTTGGCGGGGTCAACCCGCGCCACGCTCGTCTCAATGCCGAGATCCCCAGCCCGGCGTACGTCATCGGCCACCTCCGCGGCGCGCAGCATCGCCTTGGTGGGGATGCAGCCTCGGTGGAGGCACGTCCCTCCTACCTGGTGAGCTTCGATGAGCGCGACGCTCAACCCCCGCTGCGCAGCGCGCAAAGCAGCAGCGTATCCGGCTGATCCTGCTCCGAGAACAACAACATCGAAGGTGGTGGGTTCATCCACAGCCTCGAACTCCTATTCCCCCGCCCGGGGACCGAATCAGGCAGGCGTCGGCTGTGCCGGGGTGCGGCGCCTGCGAAGGGCGGTGAGAGCCTCATCGAGAATGGCCGCGCCATCCTCGGCACTCCGGCGCTCCTTAACGTAGGCGAGGTGGGTCTTATACGGCTCGTTGCGGGGCGCGGGAGGCGGGTTGGACTGGTCCTGACCAGCGGGGAGGCCGCATCGTGGGCAGTCCCAGGTGTCGGGAACCACGGTCGTGGAGTCCTTGACAAAGCTCGGGCGCGTCTCGTGGAGGTTGGCGCACCAAAACGAGACAAAGACTCTTGGCGCGGCCTCGCCGCGCTCATCCTCACCCATGGGGCCCGCGCCCACGCGCGATCCCCTGATGGCACTTGACGTCGCCATATACTCCTCCCGAGGCTAGGAAGATCTGTCTGGGGTCAGGTCGCCCACTTGTGGATGAGGTCGAGGAGTATCACGGCGACAGTCCACACCCCGATGACAAGGACCGTGATCCGGTTCAGGTTGCGCTCAGCGACACCCGAGGAGCCGAGGTTCGAGGAGAATCCGCCTCCGAACATCTCCGACAGACCGCCGCCCTTGCCCTTGTGCATCAGGATGAGCAGCATGAGAAGGCCGCTGGTCAGGAGCAGGAACACCTGAAGCGTGATTTTCAGAGCGGTCACGTTGAGTCAGTCCTTAGAGTCAGTAGGTCCGCGCCCAAGACGCCAGGGGGCCCGGGCACGCCGCCCCATTATACGCGGGTCCCCGCCCCGCCGGCGACACCTCACCTCACCGCACTGAGCATGTGGAAACCTGAGCATTAGCAGCGACGACAGCGTTCTCAATGCTCGGGTTTTCACATGTTCGGCGCGGCAGCGAGCGCCTTACAACCCCACCGCGTGCTCCTGGTAGCGGACAATCCGGGCGAACTCGTCGGGATCGAGGCTTGCGCCTCCCACGAGGGCGCCGTCCACATCCTCTTCGGCCATGATGGCAGCGATGTTGCCGGACTTGACGGAGCCTCCGTACAGCACCCGGACCGCATCGGCAACCGCAGAAGAGTAGAGCTCAGCGAGGCGAACACGGATCGCGGCGCAGACCTCCTGGGCGTCGCGCGGGGTGGCGACCTCCCCGGTGCCGATCGCCCAGACCGGTTCGTAGGCCACGACAGCCCGCGCTGCCAGCGCCGCCGGCAGCCCCTCGAAGCAGCCGTCCACCTGGGCCAAGGTGTAGGGAACCTGGCGGCCCTCCTTGCGCACCGACAAGGCCTCCCCCACGCAGATGATGGGGGTGATCTCGTGGGCGAAGGCGATCGCGGCCTTGGCCCCGACCAGGGCGTCAGACTCGTCGTGGTATTGCCGCCGCTCCGAGTGGCCGACCACAACGTAGCGGCAGCCCAGCTTCGCCAGCATCGCGGCCGACACCTCCCCGGTGTAGGCCCCAGACTCCTGAGCCGAGACATCCTGGGCGCCGTAGGCCAGCGGGAAGCTCTCGGCGTCCACGAGCGTCTGCACGCTGCGCAGGTCTGTGAACGGCGGGATTACCGCGACCTCGACCTTGCCGTAGTCGTGCTTGACGTCGCCCAAGGCCCAGGCCAGCTTCTGAACCACGGCGATCGCCTGGGTGTGATCGAGGTTCATCTTCCAGTTGCCCGCCATGAGCGGGATGCGCTGCGCCATCGTTCAGCCCTCCAAGACTGCGATGCCGGGGAGGGTCTTGCCCTCCAGGAACTCCAGCGACGCTCCGCCGCCGGTCGAGATGTGGCCGAAGCCGTTGATGTCGAGCCCCAGGAGTCGCACCGCGGCAGCTGAGTCTCCGCCGCCCACGATCGAAAAGGCGTCGGAGTCCACGAGCGCCTGGGCCACCGCCCGCGTCCCCCCCGCGAAGATGGGCAGTTCAAAGACCCCCACCGGGCCGTTCCACACGACGGTCTTGGCGGCCAGGATCTTCTCACGGAAGAGCTCGCGCGACTCCGGTCCAATGTCGAGCCCCATGAGGTCGTGGGGAATCGCATTTGCGCGCACGATGACGGGACTTGCGTCGGGCTTGATGTCGTCCGCCACGACGAGGTCGATGGGCAGGACGATCTCGACTCCCATCGTCGCGGCACGCTCGAGGTACTCCTTGACCTGGTTGATCTGGTCGGCTTCGAGGAGAGAGCGGCCCACCTCGTGGCCCTGGGCTGCGAGGAAGGTGTAGACCATGCCGCCGCCGATAAGGAGGCAGTCCGCCTTGTCGAGCAGGTGGGAGATGACGCCGAGCTTGTCGGAGACCTTGGAGCCGCCGAGGATGACGACGTACGGCCGCTCGGGATTGTCGGTCGCCCGGGACAAGGCCTCGACCTCCGTCAGGACGAGCCCGCCCACCGCGGAAGGGAGACGCTTCGCCACGTCGTAGACCGACGCCTGCTTCCGGTGAACCACGCCAAAACCGTCGGAGACATAGGCGTCCCCGAGGGCGGCGAGCTCGTCGGCAAAGGCGCCACGGGCGCCATCGTCCTTCGAGGTTTCACCGGGGTTGAAGCGCAGGTTCTCCAAGAGCGCGACGTCACCGTCACCCAGACCTGCGACAACAGTCTGGGCCGAGGAGCCCACCGTGTCGACCGCGAAGGCGACGGGCGCGCCCAGCAGGTCACCGAGGCGCTGGGCCACGGGGGCCAGCGAGAACCGCTCCTCGGGCGCGCCTTTGGGACGGCCAAGGTGCGCCATGACGATGACGCGAGCTCCCGCTGAGGTGAGTGACTTGATGGTCGGGAGCGAGGCGCGGATGCGCCCATCGTCCGTGATCACGGTGCCGTCGAGCGGCACGTTGAGGTCGCAGCGAACGAGCACGCGCTTGCCGCGCAGGTCGCCAAGGTCCTTGATGGTCTTCATCTGTGTTTCCCCCCGCTGAAGTGGTGCTTAGAGCCGCTCGCCAACCCAGGTCGTCAGGTCCACGAGCCGGCAGGAATAGCCCCACTCGTTGTCGTACCAGGAGACGACCTTGACCTGGTCGTCGATGACCTTCGTCAGGCCTGCGTCGAAGATCGAGGAGGCCGGGTCGGTGATGATGTCGGTCGAGACGATCGGCGCATCGCAGTACTTGAGGAAGCCAGCGAGCGGGCCCTCAGCTGCGGCCTTGACTGCCGCGTTGACCTCATCGACGGAGGTGGACTTGCCAGCCGTGAAGGTGAGGTCCGTCGCGGAGCCGGTGATCGTGGGAACGCGCAGGGCGTAGCCGTCGAGCTTGCCCTTGAGTTCGGGCAGGACCAGGGCCACGGCCTTGGCGGCGCCGGTCGAGGTCGGGACGATGTTGACAGCGGCGGCGCGGGCACGGCGCAGGTCGCGGTGCGGGCCGTCCTGGAGGTTCTGATCGCCTGTGTAGGCGTGGATGGTCGTCATGAGGCCCTTGACGATTCCCACCGAGTCGTTGAGAGCCTTGGCCAGCGGGGCAAGGCAGTTGGTCGTGCAGGAGGCGTTCGAGATGATCGTGTGGGCGGCCGGGTCGTAGTCCCTGTGGTTGACGCCCATGACGAAGGTGCCGTCCTCGTTCTTGGCCGGCGCCGAGATGATGACCTTCTTCGCGCCCGCCTCGATGTGGGCCTTGGCCTTGAGGGCATCGGTGAAGAAGCCGGTCGACTCGATGACGATGTCGGCCCCCAGCTCGGCCCACGGGAGGTTCGCCGGGTCGCGCTCGGCCATGGCGCGGAAGGACTGCCCACCGGCGGAGATCGAGGTCTCGTCGAAGCTGACCTCATCCTTGAGGCGACCCAGGACCGAATCCCAAGTCAGCAGGTGGGCGAGCGTCTTGTTGTCTGTGAGGTCGTTGACTCCGACGATCTGGATGTCAGCGCCTGAGTCGAGGATGGCGCGGAAAAAGTTGCGCCCAATGCGGCCGAAGCCATTGATGCCGACGCGAATGGTCACGGTATCTCTCCCTAGTGCGCGCCACTCGGCGCGCTCGATGGTGGCGGTTGCGTGTGGAACCCCGAGCGGGTGTGGACCTGGTCAAACCCCCGGTCAGGGCCACCGATCACCCTAGCACTCCCGGACTTAGAGATCGTCGTAGTCCGAGGGTACGGCTGCCTCCGTGGGCGGTAGGCCCAGCTCGGCGGCGCGACGATCCGCCATGGCGAGCAACCGGCGGATTCTCCCCGCGACCGCATCCTTGGTCAACGGAGGGTCGGCGAGCTGGCCCAGTTCCTCCAGCGACGCCTGCTTGTTTGCCATCCGAAGCTCGGCCGCCTGACGCAGGTGGTCGGGGACTTCTCCCTCGAGGATGTCGAAGGCGCGGGCAACCCGGGCGGCCGCTGCCACCGCCGCCCGAGCGGAGCGGCGCAGGTTCGCGTCATCGAAGTTGGCCAGGCGGTTCGCTGTTCCCCGGACCTCACGTCGAAGGCGACGCTCCTCGAACTCCAGGACCGACTCGTGGGCTCCCATGAGCGTCAAGATCCGATGGATCGCATCCCCGTCCCGGATGATCACGCGATCAGCCCCGCGCACGTCCCGACTCTTGGCGGCCACCCCGGCGCGTCGTCCGGCCCCCACGAGCGCCAACGCTGCCTCGGGGCCGGGAGAGGCGATCTCCAGGGCGCAGGAACGCCCCGGCTCCGTCAAGGATCCACGCGCCAAGAAGGCCCCTCGCCAGGCGGCGATTGCATCGCAGATCCCCGCCGAGACAATCTGGGGTGGCAGCCCCCGCACAGGCCGTCCCCGCGTATCGAGCAGCCCGGTCTGACGGGCCAGCGACTCCCCCGACTGGGCAAACCGCACGTGGTAGCGGTTGGCTCGCCGCAACCCCCCGGAGGAGACGACGATGATTTCCGAGCGGTACCCGTACAGATCGAGCACCGTCTGGCGGAGTCGACGCGCGGCCATCGCCGTATCGAGTTCCGCCTCGACCACGATCCGGGAGGAGATGATGTGGAGCCCCCCGGCAAACCGCAGGGTCGAGGCCGTCTCTGCTTTGCGGCAGCACACATTGTCCGACTCGATGCGGGCCAGCTCTTCCTTGACGCGCGCGGTCAGCGCCATCCGGGCCCTCCTTGGTGGGCATTGTTCCTCGACGAGCCGTCAAACTCGCCGAAGGCGTCGCGGTAGGCAGACGCCAGGCGAAGCTCGTCGTGGCTCCCCAGGGCAGACGCAGACTTCACGTTGCGGATGAGCACTCGTCCGTTTCCTGGCGGGCGGAAGGAGGCAAGCCCCTCCCGCAGCGTGGTGTCCGCGAGGATCACGTCGAACTCGATCATGGGAGCATACTCACTTAATGCCGCCAGATGATCCACGGGACTGAACCCCGCGGTCTCTCCGGCTTGACCGGTGAGGTTCAACACGACCATCTTGCGGGCCTTCGAGGTGGCAATTGCCGACGCCAGCTCGGGGATCAGGACGTGGGGAATCACTGAGGTGTACCACGACCCCGGCCCCAAGACGATCCAATCGGCAACCGAAAGCGCAGCCACCGCCTCGGGGCAGGCCGGCGCATCGGCGGGATCCAGACGAATCGCGTCGACGCGTCCCCCGGCAACTGCCACCCGATGCTGCCCCCGGATCGTGGTAGTCCACTCTTCGCCGTCCTCGACAACGCGGGTGATGTCTGCCTCGACCGTGAGTGGCACTTCGGCCATCGGCAGCACCCGGCCGCTGGCCCCCAGGAGTCGCCCGATCAGTTCCAGGGCGTCGCAGGGATTGCCCAGCAGCTGCCATAGGGCCACGATCAGCAGATTCCCCAGCGCGTGCCCGCTCAGCTCGCCGGAGGAGTCGAAGCGATGCTGGAGGACATCGCGCCACACGCGACCCCACTCCGACTCGTCGGTCAGAGCGGCCAGGGCCATCCGAAGGTCGCCTGGGGGAAGGACCGCGAACTCTTGGCGCAAGCGTCCTGAGGATCCGCCATCGTCCGCGACGGTTACGACTGCGGTCAAGCGGGGGGTGAGATGGCGCAGGGCGGCGAGGGTGACGGCAAGGCCGTGCCCTCCTCCCATGGCCACGACGGCGGGGGCGGAACGGATGACGGGAAGCGGTCCCGTGTGGGCAAGGGTTGTCATGCGCGGGCGAGATCTCGGTGATGGACGCGGGTGATCGCGTCGGGGCGGAGGGCTTCGGCTAGGGCTTCGGCGATGGCGACCGACCGGTGTCGTCCACCGGTGCAGCCGATGGCCACGGTGAGGTGGAGCTTGTGTTCGCGCACGTAACCCACGAGAGCCAGGCGCAGCACCTCGACGTAGCGGTCGATGAAGGCCGCAGCGTCGGGCAGGCCCAGGACAAAGTCCCGGACCGGCCGGTCAACGCCCGTCATGTGTCTCAGCTCGTCAATCCAGAACGGGTTGGTCAAGAAGCGCACGTCCACGACGTGGTTGGCGTCCAGCGGCAGCCCGTGCTTAAAGCCGAAGCTCATGAAGGAGACGGTCAGGGCGCTTAGGCCCCCGATCCCGATCGTCTGGTCCAGGGCCTCGGGGAAGTCGCGGGCGGACAGGGTTGAGGTGTCGAGCACGGCGTCGGCCCGCAGGCGCATCGCCTCGAGCACGTCCCGCTCGCGTTCAATGCCGGCGAGGATTGTCCCGTCTCCCTGAAGCGGATGGGGTCGGCGGGAGGACTCGAATCGCTTGACGAGCGCGGCGTCCGAGGCGTCAAGGAAGACAACGCGGTGGGCCTGACCTGCGGCTTTCAACGCCTCCAGCGCGGCGACGAGCGTCTCGAAGTACTGGCGGGCCCGCACGTCGACCACGACGGCCAAGTGCTGGATCCCCCCTCCGCCGGACATCATGCCCGCGAGCGGCGCGATGAGGCGGGGCGGCAGGTTGTCCACGACATACCATCCCCGGTCCTGGAGCGCCTTGGCCGCCCCCGTCTTGCCAGCGCCGGACATGCCGGTGACGACGAGCAGTTCGCCGGGGCCTGACGGGGTGGGCGCGCCGAGAGCCGGAGGGGTTCCCAGCTCGGCTTCGACGCGATCAATGCCTTCGGGCGCGGTGAGGGGTACGAGGTCTGGGTGCATGGGGGGTACGCTCACCGCTCCAGTCTGCCAGGGTTGGCGGCCTTGGGTTGCAACGCCTCCCACACCGCCCTCGCCATCGCGGGCCCGAACCCCCGGACCTCAGTGATCTCCTCGACCGTTGCCCGCGCCGCCTTGGGCACCGACCCGAAATGCTCGATGAGCGAGGCGAGCTTGACCGGGCCAAACCCCGGAATCGAATCCAAGGCTGACCCCGCCGTCATCGCCTTCGAGCGCCGGCTCCGGTGGTAGGTGATGGCGACGCGGTGCGCCTCGTCACGCAGCCGTTGCAGCAGGTAGAGCCCCTCCGAGGCGCGGGGAAGGATGACGGGGTACGGGTTGTTCGCCAGCCACACCTCCTCAAGTCGCTTGGCGAGCCCCGCAAGCGCAATGCCCTCGACGCCAGCCTCGCGCATCGCGGCCCACGCCGCCGCCACCTGGGGTGCGCCACCGTCCACGAGCACAAGCTGGGGTCGATAAGCAAAGCGGGGCACCTCGCCACCTTTTCCGCGCACGATGGCGGAGGTTGAGTCTAGGCCGTCATCGTCCGTAGTGGGTTGCGTGAGGCGGGCGAAGCGGCGGGTGAGAACCTCATGAAGGGCAGCGGTGTCGTCCGAGGTGCTCTGGACGGCGAAGCGGCGGTATTCGGATTTGCGGGCGAGGCCGTCCTCGAAGACGACCATGGAGGCGGACTGGTGGGTCCCCTGGGTCGTGGAAATGTCGTAGCACTCGATGCGCAGGGGGGCCTCGCTCATGCCCAGGGCGTCTTGGATCTCGCGAAGGGCGAGGGAGCGGGAGGTGAGATCGGTGGAGCGCTGGGTCTTGTGGAGGGCAAGCGCCTGGGCGGCGTTCTCCTGGACCGTGGCTGCCAGGGCGGCTTTCTCGCCGCGCAAGGGGACGCGCAGCTCGACCTTGGCGCCGCGCCGGACACGGAGCCAGGCAGCGGCCTGGGCGAGGTTGTCGGGCGTGGCCGGGAGGAGGATCTCGCGCGGGATGTCCGCATCCTCGGGGCCGTAGACGCTTGTGAGGAGACGTTCAACGAGCTGGCCGTCGGTGACGTCCTCGACCTTCTCAACGATCCATCCTCGCTGTCCCCTCACTCTCCCGCCGCGGACGAAAAATACGTGGACGGCGGCCTCAAGGTCGTCTTGGGCCAGGCCAAAAACGTCAGCATCCGTGGCGTCGGGGAGGACCACGGCGTTGCGCTCCCCCACCTTGGCCAGGGCGGCGGCGTCATCTCTCAGGCGCGCGGCTTTCTCGAAGTCGAGGTCCGCGGAGGCTTGTCTCATCTCTGCCTCAAGGTCGGCCTGGTAGCGGGCGGGGTCCCCGGCCATGAAGGCGCAGAGTTCGTTGACGAGTTTCCGATGGGCGCCGGGGGTGATCTTCCCGACGCAGGGTGCCGAGCACTTCCCGATGTCATAGAAGAGACAGGCCCGACCCTGCGCTTTTGTCCGTCGAAAGACACTGGGCGAGCAGGTGCGCACGGGGAAGACCCTCAGGAGGAGATCGAGGGTCTCGCGAATGGCCCAGGCGTGGGTGTAGGGGCCGAAGGCTTTGCTCCCAGGGCGCTTGGCTGAGCGGGTGACATGGGCGCGTGGGATGTCCTCGCCGAGGGTGACAACGAGGAACGGATAGGACTTGTCGTCTCGGTATTTGATATTGAACCGAGGTTCGTGGATCTTGATCCACTCGTATTCGAGGGCGAGGGCCTCTACCTCAGTCGCGGTGATGGTCCACTCGACACGCGCGGCTCCTGCGACCATGGCGCGCGTGCGCGGGTGGAGCGCGCTCGGGTCCTGGAAGTAGGAATTGAGGCGGCTACGCAGGGACTTTGCCTTCCCAACGTAGATGACACGCCCGTCGGCGTCCCGGAACCGGTAGACGCCCGGAGTGGTCGGAATCTGACCTGACGCGGGGCGCAGGGAATCCGAGATTGCCATGCCGACCAGCGTAGTCGGCCGCAGGCGGGGCGGATCTCCACCGATTCTCCACAGTTCTCGTTGCCAAATCGTGACCATTCGCTAGACTGACGAGCGACCTGCCGTTCGCCGCGTCAAGGAGTTGTCTGTGCCCGTGTCGAGCTCGACCGAAGCCAAGGCCGGCTTCGAGCACCCCCACGCCGGGGGGGTGCCGCTGACGCGGCGAGCCATTCGGGAGGCTCGCGAGCAGGGTCGGGATCTTGCCGTTGCTCACACCGTGGCTTCGCCACACGCGCCCGATGTCCCTCGTTTCAAGCCGGTCCCCACACCCCCCGACATGGTCAAGGCACGCGCCGGCTCCTTCCCGCAGCTGTGCCGACCCCCCGCCCACCTGGTGCCCCGGGCCCACCGCCGCAGCCTCGAGCTGAAGTCGGAGGTGGTGGACGGCGCCTCCTTCTTTGCCCAGCGGTCAGTCAAGCCCTTGACGGTCGCTGCGGCCGCAGCGATGGCGGCAAGCTTCCTCGTTGCCCAGGGCGCGGCGCCCGACGATTCCACCCTCGACCCGACGGGGAACCACCGAGGCCTGGAGATCAACGCACTCACACCCCTGCGCGACGCCGTTGAGCGGGCGGCGCGCCGCGACATCAACGCTCAGGTCTCCCGCTCAGGTGCGCGGGTCAAGCCAGAGTCTGATGTGGGGATAACCAACCGGTCCGATGCCGCGATCACCGTCGCCTGGACCAACCCGGATCTCGGCAAGGCCGACCGGGTCGCCGTGCGTCGCACCGAAGGCCGCGATGGCGCCAAGACCGTCAAGGAAGGTGAGAGTGTCCCGCTCGAGGACACCCACGCGGACTTCGCCGTCGACTCAGGCCTCACGCCTAACACCGTCTACACCTACACCGTCTTCATCGTCTCCGATGATGCCAAGCCGATGATTGCGGCGAACGTCACAGCGAAGACCCGCCGCTTCCCCGTCGAGCTCGGCCCCGGTGACACCCTCATCCCCGGCGAAAAGCTCGTCTCCCCAGACGGCTCCTACGCCCTGGCGGTCTCCGGGACCGGAGCGCTCGAGCTGCGCAATCCCAACGGCGTGCGCGTGTGGACCCCTTCCATCACCTCTCCGAACACCCGCACCACCCTCAGCATGGACAGCGGCGGAGAGCTTCGTCTTCACGACAAGGCCGACACCTTGTGGGCCACCCAGACGGACGGCAACCCCGGCGCGGCGATGCGTCTGACGAACGATGGCGACATCCAGCTCTGGGCGGGACAGACTCTCCTGTGGCATCGCGGCCGCGTCAGCGACATCGCTCTCGGGGACGACTACCCCTTCCGTGGCGGCAGCCCGCTGGGCTACTCCCCGTCCAACTGCACCGACTTCGCCGCCTGGCGCCTGAACAAGTACGCGGGCGTGACGTCCTCACCGTGGCGCTTCACCCGCAACTCGATGACTCCCAATGGTGGGAACGCCATCCAGTGGGCGGGCCACTTCCCGAACCAGACCGACGGGATCCCGGCTCTCGGCGCCGTCGCCTGGTGGGGCGCTAACACGGGACGGGGTCGCGGCCATGTCGCGATCGTCACCGCCATCCACGGCGATGGGTCGATCACGATCGAGGAGTACAACTTCTACAACTCCCACGCCTTCGGAGCCCGTCGCCTCTACCCCGGACGCAGCGACTGGCCGACCCGGTTCATCCACATCAACGACGTGGAGTAGCCGGCAACACCCTCGCCAAGAACTCCCCCGTGTAGGAGCCTTCGATCCGCGCCACCGTCTCCGGGGTTCCTTCTGCCACGATCAGCCCTCCCCCGCCGCCTCCCTCCGGCCCGAGATCAATGACCCAGTCCGCCGTCTTGATGACGTCGAGGTTGTGCTCGATGACGATGACGGTGTTCCCCTTGTCGACGAGCCCCTCGAGAACGCCCAGCAGCTTGCGGACATCCTCAAAGTGCAGCCCCGTCGTCGGCTCGTCGAGCACGTAGACGGTGGATCCGGTGGCCCGCCGCTGGAGTTCGGAGGCGAGCTTGACCCGCTGAGCCTCGCCCCCCGAGAGCGTGGGCGCGGGCTGACCCATCCGCACATACCCCAGCCCCACCGCCGTCAACGTCGTCAAATGCCGCGCGATCGCCGGCACCGCCGCGAAGAACTCGCTCGCCTCCTCGATGGGCATGGCGAGCACGTCGGCGACCGTCTTGCCCTTGTACCGAACCTCGAGGGTGTCCCGGTTGTACCGAGAGCCGCGGCACACTTCGCATGGCACATAGACGTCGGGGAGGAAGTTCATCTCGATCTTGAGTGTTCCATCGCCTGAGCAGGACTCGCACCGCCCGCCCTTGACGTTGAAGGAGAATCGCCCCGGGAGATACCCCCGCACCTTCGCCTCGCTTGTCGCCGCGAAGAGCTTGCGGATGTGATCCCACACCCCTGTGTAGGTGGCCGGGTTGGACCGTGGCGTCCGCCCGATCGGCCCCTGGTCAACGTGAACCACCTTGTCCACGAGTCCCAGCCCCTCGATCCGACGATGCCGTCCCACCGGATGTCGCGCCCCATGCAGTTTGTTCGCCAGGGTCTTATAGAGAATGGAGTCCACGAGCGTCGACTTCCCCGACCCCGAGACCCCCGTCACCGCGATGAAACACCCCAGCGGGAAGGCGACGTCAATCTCACGCAGGTTGTTCTCCCGTGCCTCGCGCACGATGACGGCCCTTGCCAGATCTGCCGGCCTCCTCACGATTGGCGTGGGAATCTCGCGTCGCCCCGCGAGGTAGGCTCCCGTCGCTGACTGGGGTGAGTCAAGCAACCCGCTAAGGCGACCGGAGTGAACAATCTCACCCCCATGCTCGCCCGCCCCCGGCCCAATGTCGACGATCCAATCAGCGCTTCGGATCGTGTCTTCATCGTGCTCCACGACGATGAGCGTGTTGCCGAGGTCACGCAACCGGGTCAAGGTCGCGATAAGCCGGTGATTGTCGCGCTGGTGCAGCCCGATGGACGGCTCGTCCAAGACGTAGAGGACTCCGACCAGGCCAGACCCGATCTGGGTCGCGAGGCGAATCCGCTGGGCCTCGCCCCCTGAGAGTGTCGCCGCCGCCCGCTCCAAGGTGAGGTAGGACAGGCCAACGTCGAGGAGAAAGCCGAGCCGCGCGTCGATTTCTTTCAGGATCTGCCGGGCGATCACGCGCTCGCGCTCAGTCAAGCTCAAGCTCGCCAGGAACTCGCGAGCCTCGCCCACCGCGAGCCGGCAGACCTCGGCGATCGAGCGCTCCCCTACCGTGACGGCGAGAACCTCGGGCTTGAGGCGCGCGCCGGCGCAGGCGGGGCAGGGGGTGATCCGCATGAACGACTCGTATTTTTCGCGCGACCAGTCGGATTCGGTCTCGGCGTGGCGACGCTCAACCATGTGGACGGCGCCTTCGAAGCCCGTGGACCAGGACCGCTCGCGACCAAACCGGTTGCGGTAGTGGACGTGGACCTTGTGGTCTTTGCCATAGAGGACGGCCTCCTGCGCCTCGGAGGAAAGGGCGCGGAAGGGCACGTCCATCGAGAAGCCCATCTGGGAGGCCAGGGCTCGCAGCACCCGGTCGTAGTAGTCCACGCTCCCCTTCGCCCAGACGGCGATGGCGCCCTCGGCCAGCGTCTTGTCGGGGTCCGGCACAATCAGGTCGGGGTCCACCTCGAGTCGCGTCCCGATTCCCGTGCACTGAGAGCAGGCTCCGTAGGGCGCGTTGAAGGAGAAGGTGCGTGGCTCGATCTCTTCGAGGGTGAGGGTGTGGTCGTTAGGGCAGGCTCTCTTCTCGGAGAACCTCCGCTCGCGTCCTTGGCTATCCTCCGGCTCATCGACGAACTCGGCGACAGCGAGACCTCCCGCCAGCTTCAGCGCCGTCTCGACGGAGTCGGTGATGCGCCGCCGCTGGCCGTCCCTGACGACGAGCCTGTCGACAACCACATCGACGTCGTGCTTGATGTTCTTCTCCAGCGTAGGCGGCTCCGCGAGGACGATGACGGAGCCATCTACCCGTGCCCGGGCGTAACCCTTGGCCTGGAGTTCAGCGAAGAGCTCGTGGTACTCCCCCTTGCGGCCTCGCACGACAGGGGCGAGGAGTTGGAATCGGGTCCCTTCGGGGTACTCGCAGAGCCGATCAACGATCTGCTCGGGCGACTGCGCCGTGACCCGCTCTCCGCACTGCGGACAGTGGGGTCGCCCCACCCGGGCGAAGAGCAGGCGGAGGTAGTCGTAGACCTCGGTGATGGTCCCGACCGTTGAGCGTGGGTTGCGGTTAGTCGACTTCTGGTCGATGGAGACCGCGGGGCTCAGGCCTTCGATGAAGTCGACGTCGGGCTTGTCCATCTGGCCAAGGAACTGGCGGGCGTAGGAGGAGAGCGACTCGACGTACCGCCGCTGTCCCTCCGCGAAGATCGTGTCGAAGGCGAGGGAGGACTTGCCGGACCCGGAGAGTCCGGTGAAGACGATGAGGGAGTCTCGGGGCAGGTCAAGGTCGCAGCTCTTGAGGTTGTGCTCCCGGGCTCCCCGGACCACCAGTCGATCGCTCACCGGGCCATCCTAGGGCGCCGAACCGCCGTCGAACAAGTGTTCGCTTCCCGGCGTGTCGCCGGCGCTCTGTGTCCATATACCGAGAGGGCTCTGCGGTGTCAGTAGGTATTATTTCGCAGTCGATGAGTATTACTACGAGCTTGAGCTGCGCGAGACAGCGCCGATGGAATATCGTCGTTGCTGGTGAGCGAGGACTTCGCCGTTCTCAACCCGCCGCGGTACTGAATGCGAGTGCGATCCACAAGAAATCTCGCGTGATGCCCCGTGACCAGGCGGGTCTCATCCCATGAGAGTCGCAATCCCGAGCGGCCCTCAGCCCACCCGCATTAGCGGAACCGGGTTGTCTGGCGGAATGTAAGGGCGCACGGTCACCGAGGCCCTACCACCAGCAGATGTCGGTTCCACTTGTGAGATAGGCGACAAGACCCCATACCCTCGAAGAACAAGGATCACGAGAATGACGTCCCGTCCCGCGCAGCCGCGCTCTCAGCACTTCCGCTTGGACCCCCATCTGCCCCGCCCCGGTCGCCGTCTAGCCGCCACCTTGGCCACCGCCGCCCTTGTCATGGGTGGCGTCGTTGGCATCGACGTGGTCCGTCCTACCCCCGCCGAGGCCTTTGCTCCGTTCCCGATCAACGACATCAGCAACGGCTCCTACACGCCTAGCATGTGGACCACCAACTACGCCCAGCAGTGCCTGGGCGCCGGCGACGTCCCCTTCTCACGCACCTCCGACAACTGGATGCGCATGACCTTCGGGACGAGGAACTGTCGCGCCAACATGCTCACGACCCAGTCCTTCCCGTCGACGACGGGCCTGTCGATCTCGTTCGACTACCGCATGGTCGGACGCATGGAGGTCGACGGCAAGGCGGGCGACGGCTTCTCTGTCTACCTCTCCAACGGCAGTCAATCGTCGGTCACGGCGGGTGGACCCGGTGGCGGCCTTGCTTACGCGCGCCACATCCACTCGGTGACGGGTACGAGTCCGGGTGTCTTAGGTGGCTTCATGGGAGTCGGGATTGACGCCTACGGCAGTTACTCCTCGACGGAGGAGGGCCGAACGGGCGGCAATATGTCGATCTATGGGCGACCCGCGATTGGTCTGCGCGGCTCGGGTAACGGCAACGGCCCCACCGACGCCCTCTACCCCTGGGTGAACGGGGCGGTCGTATCGAACCTGACGACGGGATCGTCCGGTACGCCTGACCCGTCAACGCAGTCGACCTCGACTTACCGCAGAGTTAACGTCACGATTAACCCCGTCAACCCCGGCCTGTTGGAAGCAGTGGTCTCGATCTCCCCGTCGACCGTTAAGAACCAACAGCCCACCTCGATGACCAGGGTCTTCACCGGGAACTTGGCTGGGGTCTACGCCCAACAGCCGCTCCCCGCGACCCTCAAGCTAGGCATCGGCGCCTCGACGGGCATGGCCTCCGCGATCATGGACATCAAGAACGTGATTGTCACCGCCCTCACGGACGCGGCCGCGAGCGGCTCCATGGTGACGCCGGGCTATCCGGGCTTGGACGCCCCCGCCTTCCTTGTCGGCGACACGGTGACCTGGAATCTCACGGCTACGAACCACGGGCCCAGCCGGATCGGTGATCCTCCGAACGGCGTGGCGGTGCTCTATGACGACGTCTCCTCGGTCTTTGACACGGTCTCTTGGACCTGTACCCCCTCGGGTGGGGCGACCTGCGGGACCACGAGCGGCACCAGCCCGATCATTCGAACCACCTGGTATGGGCCCGCCGGATCCTCGGTAACAATCCAAGCCACAGGCACCGTCAAGAACGGTGCCGCCGTCGGGGACCACGACTTGGGTGGTGTGATCCCCACCGATTTCGCGAATAACACGGTGGCGCCCGGGAGCAACTTCATCACTCTCGATGGGTCCATTGGTGACGTCAACCTCGACAACAACACCGTCCGACTCCCCATCAAGGTCGTCAACGCCAACCTCTCCTTTGACCTGACCGCCTCCCCGACCGCGCCCACGAGCTATGTCGTGGGCCAGGCGATCCAGTTCACCCACACGGTCTCCAACCCGGGCGCCTCCCCCATCACCGGCATCACGATCATTCCCGAGTCCTTTACTCCCGCGGGTGCCGCAGTCCTTCCCGGACCCCTGACGTGGAACTGGCCCGGGGCCGCCGGGACTCTCCAGCCTGGACAAACGGCGACCGCGACCGCGACCTATGTCTTGACGCAGGCTGACGTGAACACAGGCAGCCTCACCTATGTGGCCCATGCCGAGGCAGTTTCTGTCAACTCCTTCCCCTTGGTCTCGCCCCCGCGAACGGTCACCTTGAACTCGAACCTGCCCTCCTGGGGGAACTCCAGTGTGTCGATCACCCAGGGACCTAGGCAGGCCGATGGGGTTGACTCCCACACGGTCACCGTCATTCTTCGCGACGCCAACAACCAGCCCGTCGTGGACCGCACGGCCATCATCACCAAGTCCGTGGACCCCTCGGCTGGGGTGACCCTGGGCACGACCCTCCAGGGACCGCCGGGGACCTACACCTTCACCGTGGTCTCCACCTCCGCCGGCACCAAGAACGTGACCGTGGGATACCCCGGTCTCTCGCCGTGGCCGTCGCTTCCCGCCCTCTTTGTCGCCGGTCCTCCCTCTCCTTTGAAGTCGTCGTTTGTTATCGTCCCGAGCACCCTTCCCGTCGGCGAGACCGCAACGGCGCGAGTCACTCTCATTGACGCCTATGACAACCCGCTCATCGGAGAGGTCATCAGCTTCACAGCCGACCAAAACGGACTCATCTCGGGGACGCAGACCGCCACGACCAATTCCAGCGGTGTCGCCGAGCTCCCCCTCACAACGACCCAGGCTGGCCTCTACACGGTTCACGCACGCCGAGGAACGACCGAGCTCTCCGACTCCCCCAAGGACGTCACCTTCACCGCCGGGCCTCCCTGTACGGCGACGATGACCTCCGACGTGGAACCCCTGACGACGGGAGTCAAGGTCGCCGACATGGTCGACACTCACTCGGCCAAGGTCACCTTGCGCGACTGCGCTGGCAACCCGACGCGGGACTGGGCCGTCACCTTCTCCCTGGTCGGAGCCAATCCTTCGGGTACTGGTTTGACCATTACGACCGATTCTAATGGCGAAGCTCGGCTGAACTTCGCGTCGGATTCATATCGGACGCACACAGCGACTCTCCGCGCTCAATTCACGGTCGCCACCACCAACTATCAGATTCCTGTCAAGGGCTCGCCAACTGTTTATGTTCTAAACTTTGATTTCGCGACGAATCCTCCTTCGCCCGACACGACATGGTATGACTTGTCGACGGGAACGAGAATTGCCAACGGAAGCGATGCCCACACGATCACCGTGTTGTTGCGCGACTCGAACAATAATCCTATCTCGGGGCAAGAGACATGGCTTTCTGCGACCGCTGCCGGTCGCGCCGGTCAAGGCAACGCCACTGTTACTGCCTTCGCGGAAACCTCGACACCGGGCCGGTACACCGCCTCCGTCACCTCGACGGCCCAGGGCATCAAGGACGTCACCGTCTCCTGGTCCTCCCAGGGGCTGCCGCCAGCCATGCCCATCTCCCCGCTCGTCGCGGGGCGTACGACGCTCGAGTTCGTCTACTCCTCGTCGACTGTTCACTTGATCAGCGTCACCAAGGCCCCCGCTGGACCCTTGACGGCCGATGGCGTGCAGGCCTACACCGTGACGGCGGTCATCCAGGACGCCCAGGGCAACGGCCCGGCCGACATGGTCGCGCTGCTGGGTCGATCCCTGACCGCCGGTGATCCTCGCGGCGTTGTCATCTCCCAGATCACCCCTGTCGCCGGCTCGCCTGGCTCCTACTCCTTCACGGTGACCTCCACCTCGAGTGGGGACAAGACCCTGACCGTCACCTTCGACCCACCCGGTGGTGCTCAGGAGAGCGGAAGCGTGGTTCTCGGGTTTGTCCACGGCCCGCCCGATCCGAACCACTTCACGCTCACCTCGACCACGCGGTCCACGGTCAAGCAGCCCAACGGAACCGAATGGCATGACGCGACCATCACGATCTATGACGCCTTCGACAACCTCGTGACCACGCCCGCCGACCAGACCGCGGTCTCCTTCCAGCTCATCTCCGGCACCGGAGCACGCTTCGCCGCCGGCTATCCCAACTCGGGGACCACCTCCAATGGCACGCTCACGACGAGGATCGTTGCTGACGTGCCTACGGATGCCGTCATCGGCGGCATGGCCGGAACCTTTGTGATTCTCTCCGGCGGTGCGCCCGCGCGTCTCACCCTGCCCTTCCGGTGGGGTATCTGCGTCACCGATCCTGACCAGTGCATCCCGCCGCCCTGCGACGACCCGGCTCTGACCTACTACACCCTGGCTCCTGCCGGACCGCTCGCCGTGGGGTCCGGGACGTACACCATCACCGCGCGTCTGCTCGCCCCCAACTGCATCGACCCCATGACGGGCCAGGCACAATACCTATCGGCAACCGCCATCGACACCCTCAATGCGGCGATGGAGTACCGCGGGACAGTCACAGCCTTCACGGAAACCTCGCCTGGCAACTACACCGCCTCAATCACGGCGACGAAGGCCGGCATCAAGCAGGTGGCGACCCAGTGGTCGTACACCACGACCACCCAGGTGATCCCTCCGCTCAACCCGCCTAACCGTTCCACCGTCGAGTTCATCGCTGATCCTGACCCGGACTGGACCAAGTCCTGGTATGAGGTGAGCTCCGGCGAGCGGGCGGCCGATGGGGTCGAAGCCCACCAGGTCAACGTGACCCTCGTCGATCGCTACGACAACCCGGTGATCGGGGCCGCAAGTCGCCTCGCCGGCTCCTCGACGCTCATCGCGACCGGCCAGGCGAACCTCGTCACCTTCGGAGCGTTCTCCATGGTGTCCCCGGGCGTGTACCGCGCCTCGATCACCTCGATGACCTCAGGCGTCCACCGAATCTACGTGACCCTCGATAGGATCCCCGCCTCGGCGGGGCGTGACGATGTCCCCTTCCAGGTCAACCGGGATGCCACATTCCGGGCGGTGACCCCCGGATGGGCACGGCTCACCGTGACCGGCGGGCCCAGCCAGGCCGTGGAAACCGGCACCTACACCCTCCAAGTCGAGGTTCTTGACCGCGCTGGCGGCAACCCGGTGGACGGCATCCCCGTGACTCTGGGTCTGTCCGGAGCCGCAGCGGGACAGCCGTACTTCACCGAGGTCGGCAACCCCTCCCCGCAGGTCACCAAGACCACGGGAACCGCCGGCATTGTCACAGTCCAGGTGAAGTCGACGAAGTCCGGAGAGTTCCCGGTCTCGGTGACGATCCCGGGTCTTGGGACGATTCTCGGCCTTCCTGCCACCCTCATCTTCACCCCTGGCGACGTTGACCTCACGGCTTCCCGCCTGTGGACCGATGACACCGGCGCCCGGTATGCCGATGGCCAGTCCTACTACACGGTCAACGTCGAGCTGCTTGACCGCTTCGGCAACAAGGTTCCCGGCAAGTCCGTCGAGTTCATTCCCTCAGCCCCCGGCCAGGCAATCTCTCCCGATCCTGCGGACCGTCGCTCGGGTCCTGATGGGCGCGTGAGTGTCCACGTCGTCTCCTCGGCAGTGGGCCCGGTGGTCGTGACCGCTCGGGCCGAGGGAGCCCTCCTGGTTCTTCCCTCCGGTGGACCGCAGCAGGTCAACCTCATGTTCGTCGCCAAGGACATCGACTACAACCAGTCCTTCTTCACCCTCCCCACCGATGCCGACAACAAGGTCGCAGGGAACTCAGCGGATCCCCACAAGATCCTCATTTGGATCTACGACTCCTCCGGCAACCCCATTGACCTCTGCGTCGACTCCCAGGGGCTGCCCGCTCCCTGCCGCTTTGACCAGCTGGCGGGTACGGCACTCGGCCCCGAGGGCAACGGTGTGATTGGCGCCTTCCGCAAGGCTCTGCCCTCGGAGGTTCCTGGCTCCGGATATGACGGTTCGCAGTACATCGCGGACATCACCTCCATCACCTCGGGCATCAAGCAGATCAGCCCCAGCTATGCCGGAAACTCCTTCAGGCCTCTCCAGATTGGCCGCGACAAGGTGACCTTCATCGCCGGTCCCCCGTCGCAGACCAACTCGAGCTACACGGTCTCGACAACGCCTCGCGTCGTCGCCGACGGTGTGAGCACCCAGACCGTGACCGCGCAGCTGCGCGACGCCAACGGCAATCCCTGCACCGGGTTTGCTACCTCCCTTCAGGGGCAGGCACCCCCGGCGATCGTCGGAGGCTTTACTCCGATTGACAGCCAGCCGGGCTTCTACATCGCCTCGATCACCTCACGGGTTGCTGGGTCTCACCCGGTGACCGTGGCGCTCAACGCCGCGCCCATCGCCCAGTTCACCCTGGCAGGTAGCGGCAACACCCTCGCCACCTTCGTGGCGGGCGACCCCGATCCCTCGAAGTCAACCCTCGTCGTGACCCCCACCTCCCAGGAGGTCGGGCTCAACGTCACCGCAACCATCACGGTCCGTGACGCCGAGGACAACCCCGTCCCCGGCACGGCCGTGAGGATCTCCGCGGCGCCCCCGACAGTTCCTGGATTCCCGGGCGGCTACCTCACCGCCACCTCCGACGCCAATGGCGTTGCCCAGATGGTGTTCACCACCACGAAGGCCGGCCTGATCTCGGTGACCGGCGAGCTTGCCGTCACCCAGCGTGAGGTCTCTGGCTCCCCTGTTCCCGTTACGTTCCGGGCGGGAGCGCCCTATGCGGCGACCCTCGTCAAGACGAGCCCTGCCGACAAGCTCGCGGCCAGCGGCACGGTCCGCCACTCCGCGAAGCTGACGCTCGTTGACCGTTACGACAACCCCATCGGTGGACAGACCATCGACTTCTCCCTCTCCGGGCTCACCGGGGCCACACTCATCCCAGCCGGCGGCGTCACCACGTCCGCCGATGGTGAGGCCCTCGTGGAAGCCCACTCGACTGCCGTGGGCCTCGCGACCCTGACCGCGCAGGTCCGCGGCTTAACTGTCCCGGTCACTCCGCCATCGATCACCTTCGAGTGGATCAATGCGCCCGGGCCGGCCACCGTCACCTTTGATCTGACGACCGGAACACGCGTCGTCGGGGATGCGGCCAATCCGCACCGGGTGACGATCACGGTCAAGGACTCCAACGGTGTGCCCATCCAGGGCATCGAAGACCAGATTGCCATTACTGCAGGTGATGCGACGATCGGCGACGTCCGGGAGACCTCCACGCCGGGTGTCTACACGGCACCAATCACGGCCACCGTGGCGGGAACCAAGACCGTCCAGGTGTCCTACGGAACCAACACCGGCCAGCCGGAAGTCCCCGGGCGCAACACGGTCACCTTCGTGGCCGGCACCCCCTCGGCTGACCGCTCCTCGATCTGGGTAACGACGGGAACCCGCGTCGCCAATGGCGTCGCGTACCACGTCGTCACCGTTGACCTCCGTGACGAGTGGGACAACCCAGTCTCTGGCTGGGCGACCACCCTGGGCCAGCCGGGCATGACCCCGACGATCGGCCGCACGGTCACCTCCTTCGATCCCGACCCGGCGGGCGAGGGCCGCTACCTGGCCCAGGTCACCGCCATCGTGGCAACGGACTACACCGCGATCGTCCGTATCCCGGGAGTTGGCGACATCCCCGCCAAGGGCAACAACGTCATCGCCCGCTTCGTGGCCGGTCCGCCATCGCCCGACCGCTCGGAGCTCGTGGCACTGACCTCGGGCGACCGGTATGCCGTGAGCCAGGAGCATGTCGTGCGTCTGACCGTGCGCGATGCCCAGGGCAACCCGATCCCCTTGGCTACGGCGACGATCTCCACCGTTCCGCCCCTCTCCCTGCCGGGCGGAGGCCAGGTGACCACCGACACCGCGGGTGTCGCGGACCTCGCCTTCACCTCGCCGGTCGCGGGACTCTATACCGTCCACGCAGCTATTGACCTCCTCACCGGCGGAACCGTCGCCCCCCAGGGCTCGGGTGTGGTTCAGGTTCGCTTCATCACAGGCAACCCCTCCACCGCCAACTCCTTCTTCGAGGTCTCTCAGCGAGCCGACCAGATCGCCAATGGCGGTCCCACCCACTTCCAGACGGCCACCCTCTTCCTCGCGGACTCCAACAATGTCCCGATCGCCGGGCGTGCCGACCAGATCGACGCGTGGTTCGTGCCCGCAGGCCCGACCTTCACCAAGGTTGCTGGCATTGACTGGGTGGAAGACACCGCCGCTGGTCCTGGCTGGTATCGCGCGACCATCGTGTCCCTGAAGTCCGGTGACTTCGCGATGAAGGCTCAGGTCGGAAGCACCGCGATCAATGTCAAGCTAAACGCCAATGACATTGCCTCCTTCATCCCCGGACCCGGCGATCCTTCCCGCTCCATCTTGTCCGTCGACAAGACGACCGCCCAGGTCGGCGAGCAGGTCGTTGCGACCGTCCAGGTCTATGACGTCAATGGCAACCCCGGCGCCGGGCAAGTCGTCGAGCTGTGGACCGTTGAGCGCGACCCGATCGGCGGAAGCCCGTACCTCAGGCTCCGGGCCGGAGCAGACGGCAAGGTCTCCTTCATCTTGTCCACGACCAAGGCCGGCACCTACACCGTCTACGCCGGACTCCTCCTCGATGAGAACAACCCGCCTGTCCAGGTCATCAACTCTGGTCAGATCGACGTGACCTGGCTTGCCGGTCCGGTGTCGGTGTTGCGTACGTCGTTGGATGGTTCGTCGGGTGTTCGTGTTGCTGATGGTGTTGCTTATCATGAGGCTGTTGTGGTTGCTCGTGATGAGTTTGGTAATACGTTGTCTGGTGTGCCTGTTGTGTTTGAGTTGACGGGTGTTGGTCAGGTTGCTGCTGGTTATGCGGTGTCTGATGTGACTGGTTCGGATGGTTCGTTGACGGTGCGTTATGTGTCGTCGTTTGTGTTGGGTTCGGCGGAGTTGCGTGCTCGTGTTGGTTCGGGTGTGTCGTCGTTCTTGGTGACGGATAATGCTCCGGTTCCTGCGGTTAAGGTGTTGTATTGGTCGTGGGAGAATTCTGGTCCTCCTGGGTCGAATTCGTATTTCGTGGTTCCTACGGATACGAAGCGTGCTGATGGTGTGGCGTCGCATACGGTCGAGGTGGTGTTGGCTACGGATCAGGGTGCGCCTGTTGTTGGTGAGCAAGCCAATATTGATGTGCGGGTGAATCCTGTTGCTGGATCGCCGACTCAGCCGTCTGGTACGACGTGGACGGTGGGTTCGGTTTCTCAGAAGCCTGGTGAGCCTGGCCATTATGTGGTGTCGGTGACATCGACGTATGCTGCGACGTTCAGGGTTGAGGTGTTGTACAAGTCGATGTCGTTGCCTGCGAATCCGGTGGGTCGTGACACGATCACGTTTACTGCTGGGGATCCTGATCCGGGTAAGTCTGGGTTTGTGGTCTCGTCGACGTTGGGTGTGAAGGCGAATGGTACTGATTTCCAGACGGTGACGGTGACGTTGCTGGATGGGTTCGGTAACGGGATCGCTGATCAGGTGTTGACGACGTCTGCTGTGGTGAACAACAACCTGTTGAACGTGGGGTCGTGGACTCCGGGTCCGGTGGGTGTGTACACGGCGAGGTTGCGGACCACGACGGCTGGTAGTTACACGATGATCGTGTCGCGTGCCACGCCTGGTGGTTCGGTGCCGGTGGCTGTGTTTGTGGGCGCGAATGATGTGGCCCGGTTTGAGCCGGATGATCCGTGTCAGTCGAACACGACGTTCACGATCGTCTCGAAGGCGACGGGGCAGGTTGTCACCTCGGTGCCGGTTGGGTTGGAGTCCTGGGATGGGTTCGTGTTGCGAGCCCAGGTGATGGACTGCTCAGCGACTCCGAATCCTGTTCCGGGTATCCCGGTGGCAGTGTCGGTTCCTGGCGTGGAGCCTGTGTTTACTGAGTTGCCGAAGTTGACGGGTGCGACGGGTGTCGCCGAGTTTGATCTGAAGTCAACGAAGGCTGGGAGTTTCTTGGTGACCGCGACGGTTAACAGTGGCGAGTTCACTAAGACAGCGACTGCTGTGTTTACTCCGTTGGCTCCGGATCCTCGCGTGTCGACGTTGACCGGTACTGATGGTGAGGCCCGGTTTGCTGATAACACGGCGTTCCACACTGCGGTTGCGACTGTGATGGACCGGTATGCGAACGTCATCGCTGATGTGCCGGTCGCGTTCGATGTCCGCAACGTCGGCTACGAAGCGTCTGCTGTTCCTACGAATCATCGGACCGGCCCTGATGGGAAGGTCACGATCCAGATCAAGTCTGACCGGCAGGTCGGCGAGGCGTTGGTGTCAGCCACGATGGGCACGCCTGGCGTGGCGATCTTGGACGCTTCGGATGCGCCGAAGGTTTTGCGGATGCGGTTCGTGTCTAAGGAAGTTGATCCTGGGAACTCGTACTACACGGTCTCCACTGGCAGCCGGGTCGCAGGCGATAACGCGAATCCTCACCAGGTGCGAGTCGAGTTGTATGACTCTGCTGGTGCTCCTGCGGCCACCGATCCAGCGTTGATCCGTGGTGAGGCTACTGGCGGCGGCGTGGTGGGTGGTTTCACCCTGGTCCCGGGAACAATCGCAACGTATGTGGCGTCGATCACCTCAAATACGATTGGGTGGAAAGACATCACCGTGAAGGTCTCTGACCAGCCGATCAACTCGGTGCCCGGCGAGCCGACTGCCGTGTTGTTTGTTGCTGGCCCGGTCGCAGGCGTGGTCTACACCGTCTCTGATGGTGTGCTGCCCGCTGATGGGACCTCAGCTCACACGGTGACGGTGACGATCACTGACGCTAACGGCAACGGTATCGATGGTCTAGCAGCCCAGTTGGAGGCCACCGCCCCGAACTGTGTGGTCACTTACCCGTTTGAGAACCCCGAGGTTGGGGTGTACACCGCGTCGATCACCTCGGTTGTTAAGGGTGACCACCTGGTCACTGCTACTCGTAACGGCCAGCCCATCACGCTCAAGACTGCCGGCAACAACCTTGCCCGGTTCACCAACTCCAGTCCTCCTGACCTGAGCCGCTCTACCTTGGTGGTCTCTGATGGGGACAAGCCCGTGGGTGAAAACCACACGGCAACCGTCACCGTGGTAGATAACCAAGGCAACCCGATCCCCAATGTTCCGGTGACCGTGTGGGCCACCCCGAACACCACTCCGACCCCGTTGGATGCTCATGGCACCACCGATAACGACGGCAAGGTCGTCATCTCGTTTACCTCCCACAAGGTCGGCGTGTACACGGTGTACGCGTCGTTGGATACGACTCAAAACCCGGCCCGGCAAGTCTCAGGGTCTGGCCAGCAGTACGCCATCTTCGTTGCCGGCCCACCCTCAGCGGAGTGGACCACTTTGGAGGGCACTGATGATGTGACCAAGCTGGTCAACAGTCCCTCAGATCCGCACCGTGCCTGGGTGATTGTCCGTGACCAATACCAGAACCTGGTCACCAAGGCCGGCACCATGGTCACCTTCACCCTGTCTGGCCTACCCGGCGCGTCTTTGTCTACCACCGCCCCCATCGAGGTTGATATCAACGGTCGCGCTGAAGTGCGGGTCACCTCCACAGCTCAAGGCACCGCCGTGGTTCGAGCCAGCGTCTCCCAGGCTGGCGCCCCAACCATCACGGTCATCAAACCTGCTGACCACCTCAACTTGGTGTTCGATACCTCCACCGTGGACCCCGCGTCCTCCAACTACCAGCTCTCGGCTGACACTAGGGTCGCTAACCTGGTTGACGCCCACACCATCACGGTGCGTCTACGTGACATCAACGGTGCCCGCGTCCACAACGCGCAGGACCTGATCTCTGTGGTCTTCACCCCACGAGGTGCTGCCCCTGGTGTCCCAGTGGTGGGAACCTGGAGTGAAGGCAGTGACCCGTTGACGTCCTATGGTGACTACACGGCGTCCATCACTTCCCGGTATGCCGACATCTTCGATGTCACCGTCAGTGTCGGACAAAACATTGCCCCCCAACCAGGCTCACCCACGTTCGTGACCTTCGTTGCAGGACCCGTCTCCCCAGTCACCTCCACCTTCGAGGTCACCGACGGGACCCGGGTCGCCAACGGTATCTCAGCTCACATCGTGACCGTCTGGCTCAAAGACGCCTACGGAAACCCCATCACTGGTGACCGTAACTCGCTGTCCGGGCAAGCACTCCCCGCCCAGGTCGCCTCGTTTACTGAAGCCACCCCCGGTACTTACACAGCGAACATCACCTCCCGGACCGCAGGAACCTGGCAAGTGCGGGTCTCCCACCTTGACCTACCCAACCTCCTGGACCCGGGAAGCAACAACCGCAACGCGATCTTCGTAGCAGGTCCCCCCTCAGGGTTGACCTCCACCTTGGAACGCACCACCACCAACCCCAAACTCGTGACCACTGGTTTCCACACCATCCGAGTCACCGTCAAGGACGCTGACAGCAACATCATCGCCTACCAGCCCCTGACCATCCGCACCGCCCCACCGTTGGCCCTACCCAACGGTGGCCTGGTCACCACCGACAACAGTGGCGTAGCAGAACTATCGTTCACCTCCTCAACAGCTACCACCTACACCATCTACGCCGACATCCCCCTACCAACCGGTGGAAACGTCCAACCACAAGGCTCTGGTGTGGTCCAAGCCCAGTTCATCTCCGGACCCATCGACCCCACCAACCCCAACACGTGGTTCATCGTCTCCCAATACACCGACGTCGTCGCTGACGGAGACCCCGACCACTTCCAACTCGTCACCGTCTCCCTAGCTGACGCATCCGGAACCCCCATCTCCGGGCTAGACGGAACCGGAGTCCTAACCGCCGGCTCAGTGACCTTCGACCCAACCCTTGGACCCATCTCCACCGCGTTCACCGAAGACCCCAACAACCCCGGCATCTACACCGCCAAAATCACCTCCATCAAGTCCGGCACCTTCACCGTCTCAGTAACCGCCCAACAAGGCAACCCCATCCCCCTACCCCTCAAACCCGGCGACAACAACAAAGCCATCTTCATCCCCGGCACCGCCGTCGCCGCCTCCATCCTCTCCGCACAACCCCTCACACTCCCCGTCGGACAAACCTCAACCGCCCAAGTCATCGTCGTCGACGCCAACAACAACCTCGTCGGCGGCCAACCAGTCAAATTCACCACCACCCCACCCGGCCCCATCAACACCCCCAACAACGAAGCCGTCATCTCCTCCAACCCCCTCACCGGCATCTCCACCCTCCCCCTAACCACCACCACCGCCGGCACCTACACCCTCCACGCCACCCTCGAAGGCATCGGAACCCCACCCACCCCCATCCCCGTCACCAACTCCGGAAACATCAACATCACATGGACACCTGACGTCGCGAATGCGACGATCACGCTGACTGGCTCAACAGACCAGTCGGTGCCCGTCGGTGGCGATGATTCCCACTGGGCGCAGGTCGAGGTCGTCGATCCCTATGGCAACCCCGTTCCCGGGGTCCAGGTCGACTTCTCCAACACGGGAGTGGGTTCGTGGAGTGCTCCGGCCCTGTGCACCACCCCGCAGGCCTGCCGGGTCACGACGGACGCCAATGGCAAGGCCCGTGTCGAGATTGTCTCCAACCAGACTGGCCGCGCGCAGATCACTGCCAAGGCCGACGGCAAGGACGTGACGAACGGTGGAACGACCCCCGTCGAGCTCATCCTCGAGTTCGGTCCTGGTGTCCCCGTTGATTCGGCTTCTCGCTTCCAGGTCTCGACAGACTCACGCCTGGCCAACGGCTCCGACGCGCACACCATCACGGTGACACTCGTCGACGCCTTCGGCAATGGAGTTCCCGGCCTCGCATCTCAGCTGTCCGCCGAGCCCACCCCGTCAGCGGGCGTGTCGATCTCCTCCTTCACTCCCGGAGCGACGGCTGGGCAGTACACGGCCTCCATCACCTCGACGGTGGCCGGAGTCAAGACAATCACCGTCGCACGAGGAACCACCGCCATCCAGGCACGCGACGGGCTCAATCAGGCGCTCTTCATCCCCGGTGACCCGGCGCCTGGCAACTCCTTCTTTGAGGTCTCACTGACGCCGAACGTCGTTGCTGACGGCGATCCGGCTCACTTCCAGACCGTGACCGTGACTCTCCGCGATGCTCAGGGCAACCTGGTCTCCGGATTTGCGAACCGACTGCAGCCAAGCGCCATTTCGCTTGTTGGTGCGGTTCAAGCCAGTGTCAGCACCTTCCTCCCGACCGGGGACGGCGTCTACACCGCGCACGTGACAGCGACCAAGGCCCTGGACTATCGAGTCACTGTCTCGCTGCTCAACGGAGTCAGCCAGTCCATCGGACACATCGACACCCTCGCAGTCCCGCAGCGGCTGTGCAACGACATTGCCTCCTTCGTTGCCGGATCGCCTGATACGGAACTGTCGAGGCTCGATGTCTCGCCTGGTCTGGTCGAACCGGGCGGAGAGCATTGGGCCGAGGTGACGATTGTCGACGTGAGAGGCAACCCTGTGCCCGGCGTCGAAGTTCACCTTTGGACCGATGCTCCGACCGGCGGCACACCGATCACCATCGCCAACGGAGGGATTGTCACAACCGACGCCTCCGGCAAGGCCCGCGTGACCCTGACCACGCGGAAGGCCGGCACCTATTACGTGTTCGCTGTGCTGACTGACTCTGGCAACCACATCACCAACTCCGGAATCAAGTTCGTCACGTTCATCGCCGGTCCGCCGAGCGAGGCGACGTCGAGTCTTGTGGTGCCAACGGAAGCACTACCGACTCCGATTGTCGCGAACGGGGTGGACCACCACCGGGCTGAAGTCACCGTGCGCGACGCTGACTACAACCCGGTGCCTGGAGTCACGGCCCAGGTGACCATCACCCCGCCGGGTGGTGGCACGCCCCAAACGCTGACGACGAACCTGACAAGCTCCAGCGGAGTTGGCTCCGTGGAGTTCGCATCGACCAAGGCGGGCGTCCATGTGGTGACCGCCGCCGTCATCGTCAGCGGCGTTCCCCGAGAGGTGGCCACGGGTAGCCCGGCCAACGCGACATTCGTTGCCGGGCCGCCCGCGGTGGGTGGCTCGACCATCACGGTTGATAAGTACCGCGCGGAGGCAAGGCCGTCGCGCGATTGGATCACCGTCACCGTCACCGTGAACGACCAGTTCGGCAACCGGATCACCACCGGTGGCGCCGATGTCGAAATCCTCACCACCTTGGGGACGGTCACCAACTTCGTCGACAACGGCGATGGGACCTACACGGCTCGCCTGTCCTCCTCGCAGGGCGGACCCGCCACGGTGGCCTTCAGGATCGGATCCCAGACCTCCTCGGGTCCGGCTCCTCTGACTCGCGAAGTCAGCTTCATCCGCACTCCGTCGACCCCGATCCCACGGTTCGCCAACGCAACGACCGTGGTCGGGACGGCTGACCCGGGCAACACCATCCGCATCTACCACGAGGACGTCGAAGTTTGCGTCACCCTCGTCGCCGCTGATGGCACCTTCCGCTGCGAGCCGATGGTTCCGCAGCAGCTCGACGGGGCGCGGCTGGTCATCGTCGCCACCGACTCCTACGGCTACAAGTCCGATCCCGCGGGAGTCACCGTCCGTGCTCGCAAGCCCCTGCCGCCCATCGTCGATCCGACAAACGGCACCGAGGTCACGGGCGAGGCCGAGCCGGGCACCACCATCACCGTGAGGGACGATGACGGACGCGTCCTGTGCACTACGACCACCAACCCCGACGGTTCCTTCCGCTGCCGGCCTCTCGTCCCACGGCCAGCTCACCTCGATCCGATCCACGTGACCGCGACGGACGATGCCGAGAACACCTCCGATCCCACGACCGTCATCGTCGATTCGCAGCCGCCAGAGCCGCCCGAGGTCGAGCCGACGGACGGGACCGTGATCTACGGCACCGCCGAACCGGACACCGACATCACGATCAAGAATGACAAGGGCATCGTGATCTGCCGGACCCGTACTAACTCCGCCGGATCCTTCGCCTGCTTCCCCGCCGTCGTCCCCGATCACGGGACCCCGCTGGAGGTCACCGCGACCGATGCTGCAGGCAACACATCACGGCCGACGATCGTCGTCGTTGACCGTGACGCGCTGCCCAAGCCGGTCATCCATCCGACCAACGGCAGCAAGGTCAACGGAACGGGACGTCCGGGAGCCACGGTCGTCGTCACCTTCCCCAACGGTGATCAGGCAACGGCAACCGTCGATCCCAACGCGAACTGGAGTGTCCAGCCGCCGCCCACATACACACCGCGCCATGGCGATGTCATCACCGCCTACCAAGAGGTGCCGTTCAACCGTGACGGACCCAAGCGTTCGGATACGGCCAGTGTCATTGTGGATCGCACCCCGCCGGACGCCCCGATCCTCAAGCCCTCCGACGGCACGACCCTCTCGGGTGAGGGCGAACCCAACACCTATGTCACCGTGCGGGATGCCGACGGCAACGTCATCGGCACCGGAAAGGTCAACCCCGACGGCCGGTTCACCGTCCCGTTGAACCCGCAGGCCAAGGAAGGTGACATCGTGACCGTCACTCTCACCGATGATGCTGGCAATGTCTCCCGGCCCTCGTCGCTGAGAATCGGTCTCATGCGGATCGTCGTTGACAAGGCTCAGCTCTACGTCCTGGAAGAGCAGACGGCCCGCATTTACAACCTCCAGCCCGGCGAAAAGGTGAGCGCCACCATGCTCCCCGATGGGCTGGATCTTGGAACCACAATCGCCGATGCCAATGGCATTGCGACCTTTACCTGGTCAGTCCCCACGGCCTCGGGGATGGCGGGTCACAAGGTCGAGGCAATCGGCGAGATCTCCGGCAAGGTCACGTCCGACCCGTTCCTCACAATGGAACGCAACGGATTCTCTCCCAAGGTGGAAACCATCACCCCGAGCGTGACCGTGACGGCAGCCCCGACCGTGTCTGTGACCCCCGGCTCCAAGGACGTCACAGGCAAGTCAGGCGGAGCGCATCCCACGACCGGTGCTGAGGGCCTGATCCCAGCTCTCGGTGCCGCTCTGGGTGCCCTCCTCTCCGGCCTTGTGCTCCTGGTCGCCGCCCGGCGGCGCCGTGAGGATGAGGGCTCGGAGATGGCTATCTAGCACAATCCCCCCACAGCAGGCGCGCCGCCCGGGCCCCGCCCATTGCGCCGGGCGGCGCGCGCTTGCTCAGTACAGCCGGCTCAGGTCACGCAGCTCAGCGCCTCGCGCAGCAGAACCGCCGGGTGCACCATCTGCGCCCCTGTCGCCTTGGCGATGTGCCAGCGGCAGGTCTCGGTGTCGCAGACCCCGAGCTCAGGATTCACGTCCCGGACCAGGGAAAACACCGACTCTCCGACCGCCATCGCGATCGCGTGCTTCTCCTTCTTCACGCCGTAGGTTCCCGCCATCCCGCAGCAGGCCGCCGTCGATTCCACGACCTCAAGCCCAGGAATCATCCGCAGCAGCGTCACCGCCGGCGATCCCATCCCCTGCCCTCGGACCTGGCAGGGAGCGTGGTAGGCCACGCGCTTCTCGATCCGCCCCAGCTCAGGCAGGTCCCCCACCTCGAGCAAAAACTCGCTGAACTCTCGGGTTCGCGCCCCCACCTCGGCTAGGACCTCATCCTCGACCCCGAGGATCTCGCGCGCCTCATGCTTGACCATTCCCGCGCAGGATCCCGCCGTCGAGACAATGGGAACGCCTCCTCCCGCCGCGCTCAGCGCCGAAGCGAGCTTGCGCACACACCCTCGCGCCGCGTCATAGAGCCCGTTGGACTGGAGCGCCAACCCGCAACACCCCTGGTCAGGCACTATGACCTCGAACCCCAACCTCTCAAGCACCTCGACGGCCGCGACCGACGTCTCCACCTCAAAGTAGTTCCCCGCGCACCCTGAGAAGAAGACAACCTGCCCGCGCCACGCCCCCTTCGCCGGCGCACGATGACGCTTCCACCACCCAGAAAACGTCCTCCGTCGCGCTGTGGGCATCGCCGCATCGCGGTGGATTCCCAGCACTTTCTCCATAACGACCCGCGTCCATCGCCACCTCAACCCCGCATTGGCCAGCGGCGCCAGCGGCGTCAACAGCCGTCCCATCAGCACCGTCCGCGAGATGAGCTGGTCGCGCAGCGGCATCGCCCGCGCCTTCATCGCCGCCCGCGCTGCCGAGTTCATCTCCGCAACAAGGACTCCCTGGGGACACACAAGCGTGCACGTCCCGCAGGAGGAGCAGTAGTCGATGGACCGGTCCACCGACTTGCCCGCCCTGAACCTCTCCGCCTGAGGCCCGATCGCCTTAGGTCCGGGAAACAGCGGCGTCACAGCGGCGACGGGACACTGGGTCTCGCAGATGGTGCACTTGACGCAGTGGTCAAGGCTCACCCGCGCGAGGAGGTTGCGCTCGTGGCTGTCCGGCTCGAACATCAGGCCTCCCCCTCGATCGTTTCCACGGCCCTGATCGCCGAGCCCAGCGCGATCCCCTCCCCCGACTTCTCCGACCAGGCAATCGCCCCCGCCAGCACGGAGCCCGCCGCCAACAGATTGTCATAGACCACATCGCCGGCGAGGTCCACGACCCGCATCCCCTCATCCACAGCAAGCCCCGCCGCGAACAGGGGCTGGTCGGCCCCGTCATCGCCCGTCAGCTGCGCCCCTGAGCCACGCAGCGGCAGATCGAACACCGTCTCGCTGATGTGCCCCCGCGAATCCATCGCGAGCGCTCCCGACTCGAAGCCTCCCGGCGCGTGGCAGAACCATCGCCCCTCAATCTCCTGGTCCCTCCCCGCCATATGGACGATGACGGCCCTCACCCTGCGCTTCTCCAGGACGGCTCCTACGGCCGGGCTGCCGAGAATGATTCGGACTCCTGCGGCCCGCGCCCGGGAGAATAGCTCCTGGCTAAGCCGCAGCCCCGGCACGCTGGGCGGGATTAGGGGGATTTCGAAGACCTCGCGCCCGATCTCCTCGCTGAGAACCCGCCACACGTTGTGGTCGGCAAGGCCCAGCATCGCCGGGAGTCCCACGACCTGCTCGTCGCCAATCACCTTCCCGACTGCCGCAGCGACCTGACGTTGGAACGCAGGCTCGTCCATGGACCGGGCGTAGACCAGCGCGGAGCAATCCGCACCCGCACGCGGGGCGAGGTTGACGCGATAAGGATGGGCCGTCATCGTGCGCGCTAAGTTGGCGGCGCACAGCTCGGGCGAGAAGTCTTTGAGTTGAGCAAAGCCGACGATCGCCATCGTGCGACCCTGCGAGAGGTCCCCGGCGGCCATGGAGGGCTGGAAGACAGCGGTGGGGCGGGCGGCGCCGATGGCGGTGGGGAGGAGCTTGTTGGTGGACGGGTCGCCCGTCAGGAGGTCGGGGCCCACGGTCTTGGTGAGCCAGGCGACGCCGCGGGAGACCGCAGCGGGGCCAATCGCGGCGTAGGGATGGTCGGGGTGGGCGGCGACGTACTCCACCATCGCTTCGAGGGGGCGGTCAACGCGGTGGGGGGCGTATCCGAGGATGTCGATGGTGCCCTGAGAGAGGCCGAGTCCGCCCATGCCGCGCGCGATGAGGGCGACCTGGGCGCCTGCCTCGGCGGCGCGGATAGCGGAGGTCAGGCCAGCGAGGCCAGCGCCGATGACGACGACGTCGTTCATCACACGACCTCCTGCGACGGGGCTGGGAGGTGGGCAAGATCGAGGATGCCCTGGAGGATCCAGTGGTCGAGGCAGGCTTGGCGGAGCTGGTCGCCGTGGAGGATTGGCGTCAGGCCCTGCCAGCGGTGCGCGAGGAAGGCGCGCAGGAGCTCTGTGGCGCGCTCGGCGTCGGCATGACCCTGTTCGAGGGTGAGGGCGGCGAGGCGGGTCGAGCAGAAGCCGCCCTGGCATGGGCCCATGCCGAAGCGCAACTGGCGGCGCAGGTCGTCGAGTGAGGCGAGCGGCTGACTCTCGGCGAGCTTGGTGAACATGGACTTCGTCATGAGCTCGCATTCGCAAAGAACCGGGTCCGGGTCCGGGCCGTCGCGGCGGTATTGCTCGCGGTCGGCGTGGCGACGGCTCAGACGGTGGGTGCGGTCTCCTGAGCTGGGGCAGGGTTCGGCCGCTGTCCGGCAGGGGTTGTGCTCCCCGATTTGGTCTTCCATTGCGTCAACGACGTGCTCGGCCATGAGCCGGTAGGTCGTGAGCTTTCCGCCGCCGACCGTGAGCATCCCGCCTAGGCCGTCGCGCTCCTGGTGGTCCATGATCTGCATGCCGCGGCTCATGTGCCTGGTGTCGCCGGCGGCGACCCGGCTGTCGCGGATGAGGGGACGCGCACCGGTCCAGGCTCTCAGGGCACGGGCGCTTCGGAACCCGGGGATCATTGCCTCGCCCGCGTCGAGCATCTGCTGGACTTCTTCGCGGGTGATCTCCAGGTGGTCGGGGTCTTCGACCTTGATGTCTGTCGTCCCGATGATGCACACCGTGTGGTTGGGAACGAGAATGTCACCGTCAGCAGGGGGGATGCAGCGGTTGATGACGTGGTGGACCAGGCGGTGGTTCATCGCGATCATGATCCCGCGGCCGGGGACCACCTCGACAGGGCCCAAGCCCGCCAGGGCGGCGACCTTTCCCGCCCAGGGGCCGGCGCAGTTGAGGACAAAACGCGTGTCAATCGCCAGGGTCTCACCGCCCCGGCGGTCGTGGACGCGGACCTGGGTGACGTGGCCCTGCTCCGATTCGATTCCGACAACCTCGTGGTAGGTCAGGACCTGCGCCCCATGGTCCCTGGCTGAGGCCGCGGCACTCCACACGATCTGCCAGCCGTCCACGGAGCCGTCATGGACCTCGAAGGCGCGGCTGAGGCCCGGATTGAGGCGAGGTTCGAGCTCCAAGGCGTGGGCCGGCGTGATCTCCTTGGCCCAGACGCCGGCCTTCTTGGCGCCTTCGAGGAAGCGATCCCCGAAGGCTGGGTCGTCCCCTGGAAGGCAGACGAACAGCCCTCCCGTGGTCTCTACGGCCCCTGGCTGGATCCGTGTGACAATCGCGTTCTCCGCAGCGCACTCGGCCGCGGAGAGCGCATCAGAGACTACGTAGCGGCCTCCGGAATGCAGCAGACCATGGAAGCGACCCGAGGTCCCCTGGGCGAGGTCGGCGCGCTCGACAAGGATCGCGTCGTGGCCTCTCATGGCGAGGTCTCTGAGGACCCCGACGCCCGTGGTGCCGCCGCCGATGACGACAACATCCGCGCTCAGGGTCCGCATGGTCTTCTCCTCGCGTCAGGAATCGCCCCGTCACCGGTACCGATCACAAGATGGGAGGGGGATCCGTCTCAACTGGGTCAAGCTCATCGACATCCTGGCAGGTCCCGAGCATGCCTTCAAGCGACGTTCTCTCCGCCTGCGACTCCAGCCCAAGGTTGTAGGTCGCCTTGATGGCGACCCAGCGCACCGCGTAGCTGCACAGGGCTTGCTTGTTGGCGGGCTCCCAGTCCTGGGGAGCCTTGTCGCCCTTGGCCCGGTTCGCTGACGCCAGAACGGAGACCAGCACGAGCGGATCGTTCGCGAACTTCTGCCGCGTTGCCTTGTCCCATTCCCAGGCCCCCGTCCGCCACGCCGCCGCGAGGGGAACGACATGGTCAATGTCGATCTGCGTCGGGGAGGTGAGCACTTGCAGGGTGTACGGGTCGGTCCAGGTGCCGGATTCCACCTTGCACTTGGCCCCCACGGTGACCGTCTCCGCATCGCGAATGAGCGACGCCTGCCGCGCATTGCAGCCACCGGGCTTGGCGGCCCAGCCCCAGTCGGTGACGCTGGCCCCCTTCCAATGGGGGAACTCGGTCCTCTTGTACGCCCCCACGGGTTCGGCCGCCAACTCCAGATCGTCGAGAGCCTTGAAGGCCCAGGCGGGGGTGTCCTCGCCGGGGAGCGAGTGGGCGAGGATTCCCGTCACCAGCTCCGGGCCCAGCAACCGTGCGTCGCGCGACTGAGGCGAGAAGATCGGCGTCGGCAGGATCGTGATGTCGGGTGTCGGTTCGACTGTTGGTTCGACCGTTGGTTCGATCGTTGGTTCGACAGTGATAGTCGGCTCGATCGTGTTAGTCGGCCCCGTCGTCGTCACCACGCTGGTCGGATCGTCCTCCGCCTCGTGGATCACGCACCCGGCCACCGGCCACACCATCGCGACCGCAACAACAATTCCCAGTTTTCTTAGGTCCCAAGCCATGGCCACGACCCTACTCGCGCCGACCCCGTTTGTGACCGGGAATCTCCGGCGTGTTCCACTCGGCTACGTTGTCACGCGAGGGGGCTGGGGTGGCGCCCGACAACGCGACCTGGGGTCGTCATCGTGCACACTCGGCTACGTTGTTGCGTCGCGGATCTGCCGGTACTCCTTCTTGAGCTCGGCGATCTCATCGCGCAGCCGGGCCGCCAGCTCGAAGCGCAGCTCATCGGCGGCCGCGCGCATCTGGTCCATGAGCTCGTTGATGAGATCCGCGAGCTCCCCCAGCGTCTGTTTTGCCGGCCCTCGGGCGGTGCGCGGGACCAGAACCCGCACCCGCGCACCCACATCGGTGTCCACACCAGCCCGGAGCAGCATGTCGGTGACATCGGCGATCTTCTTGCGCAACGGCGTGGGATCAATACCGCGGTCCTCGTTGAAGGCAACCTGCTTGGCGCGGCGCCGGTTGGTCTCGTTGATCGCCTGACGCATGGCCGGCGTCACCTCATCGGCGTACATCCTCACCTGCCCCGCCACGTTGCGCGCCGCCCGCCCGATCGTCTGGATGAGCGAGGTTGCCGACCGCAAGAACCCGGCCTTGTCTGCGTCGAGGATCGCCACGAGAGAGACCTCCGGCAGGTCCAGGCCCTCCCGCAGGAGGTTGATCCCCACGAGCACGTCGAACTCCCCCAGGCGAAGCTCCCGCAGCAGCTCAACCCGGCGCAAGGTGTCAACATCCGAATGCAGGTACTGGACCTTGATGCCGCGCCCCGCCAGGTAGTCGGTGAGATCCTCGGCCATCTTCTTCGTCAGCGTCGTGACGAGCACCCGCTCGTCCCGCTCGACCCTCTCCCCGATTTGCTCCACCAGATCGTCAATCTGCCCCTCGGTCGGCCGCACCACGACTTCCGGATCCACGAGCCCCGTTGGCCTGATGATCTGCTCAACCACCCCATCCGACAGCGACAGTTCATAGGGCCCCGGCGTGGCCGACATGTAGAGGGTCTGCCCGATCCGCTGCGTGAACTCCTCCCAGGTCAGCGGGCGGTTGTCGAGCGCCGATGGCAGGCGGAAGCCATGCTCCACGAGCACCCTCTTCCGAGACGAGTCCCCCTCAAACATCGCCCCGATCTGCGGCACCGTCACATGGGACTCGTCGATGACCAGGAGGAAATCCTCCGGGAAGTAGTCGAGGAGCGTCGCCGGAGGACTCCCCGCCTCACGCCCATCAATATGCCTCGAGTAGTTCTCGATCCCGGAGCAGGTCCCGATCTGCCGCATCATCTCCACGTCGTAGGTTGTGCGCATCCGCAGCCGCTGGGCTTCGAGCAGCTTCTCCTCGCCATCCAAGACCGCCAGCCGCTGCGCCAGCTCCGCCTCAATGCCCTCGATCGCCCGGTTCATCCGCTCAGCGCCAGCAACATAGTGCGAGGCCGGGAAGATGTGGACCACCTCTTCGACCCGCAGCACCTCCCCCGTGAGCGGATGCAGCGTCGCGACCGCCTCCACCTCGTCCCCAAAGAACTCGATCCGGATCGCCATCTCCTCATACATGGGGATGATCTCGACCGTGTCACCCCGCACGCGAAACGTCCCGCGCGTGAATGCCAGGTCGTTGCGCGTGTACGCCATGTCAACAAATCGCCGCAACAGCTGATCGCGCACGATGACGTCCCCCACCGAGACCTGCACCATCTGGTCGACATACTCCTGAGGTGTTCCCAGCCCGTAGATGCACGACACCGAGGCGACAACCACAACATCGCGCCTGGTCAGCAGGTGGGACGTCGCCGCATGCCGCAGCCGCTCGATCTCGTCGTTGATCGAGGAATCCTTCTCGATGTAGGTGTCCGTCTGCGGCACATAGGCCTCAGGCTGGTAGTAGTCGTAGTAGGACACGAAGTACTCGACCGCGTTGTTCGGCAGCAACTCCCGCAGCTCCGAGGTCAGCTGCGCCGCCAACGTCTTGTTCGGCGCAATCACGAGCGTGGGCCGCTGCACCCGCTCAATGAGCCACGCCGCCGTCGCCGACTTCCCCGTCCCCGTCGCCCCGAGGAGTACGACATCCTTTTCCCCCGCGTTGACTCGCCGTTCGAGGTCCTCGATCGCCTGCGGCTGGTCCCCCGCCGGCTCCCAGTCCGCCACCACCTCAAAGGGGGCAACGGTTCGGACGAGGTCAACTGCTGGGCGCACCCTCCCACCGTAACCAACCCACAGCCCCCACCGCACGCCTCACCTGGTCTTCCAGGCTCTCCACCGTCCCACTCCCATCAAGGACGATGGCGGCGATCGCCTCGCGCTCCTCATCGCTTACCTGAGCAGCAATCCGGGCTTTTGCCTGGTCACGGGTCATGTTCCGCTCCGAAACCGCCCTGGCGATCCGCGTCTCGACAGGAGCCGACACCGTGATCACCAGGTCCCACTCCCCCGCATCCCCCGTCTCGGTCAGCAACGGGAAATCGACCATGACAGCCGGCGCGCCCTGCGCTTCCCACGCCCTCTCCTGCTCGCGCGCCCGAGCCCAGATAAGCGGATGGAGGATGGCTTGAAGATCCCGACGTCCGTCATCGTCCGCAAAGACTTGGGCGGCCAGACGCGCGCGATCAAGAGTGCCGTCATCGTCCACCAGGGTCGGACCGAATCGCGCCGTGATGGCGTCGAGCGCGGGCGAGGGCGGGCTCGTGAGCTCGCGGGCGAGGGCGTCGAGGTCGATCACGGGCAGGCCGTGGGACGCGAAAAGCCTGGCTGCCGTGGATTTCCCGGCGGCCAGGCCTCCCGTGAGCGCAACGCGGCGCATTGTATTAGCTGCTGGTGAGCTTGTCCCGGAGCGCGGCGAGCGCCTCATCCGAGGCGAGGGTGCCCTCTTGGCTTTCGCTCTCGTCTGCCGAGGAGTAGTTGGGCTCGGGGCCGGCGTCGACCGCGGCTTCCTCGGCGCGCTGGGCGTCGGCGACCTGCTTCTTGTGAGCCTCCCAGCGGGCGAAGGCGGCGGCGTACTCCGCTTCCCAGGCCTCGCGCTGGGTCTCGTAGCCCTCGAGCCACTCGCCGACCTCGGGGTCGAAGCCTTCGGGGTACTTGTAGTTGCCGTCGGCGTCGTACTCCGTGGTCATGCCGTAGAGCGCCGGGTCGAAGGTCGCCTCGTCGCCATCGGGGTCCACGCCCTCATTGGCTTGCTTGAGGGACAGGGAGATGCGGCGCCGGTCCAGCTCAATGTCGATGACCTTGACGAAGACGGGATCGCCGACGTGAACGACCTGCTCAGGAAGCTCGACGTGACGCACGGCCAGCTCGGAGATGTGGATGAGACCTTCGATGCCATCCTCGACGGAGACGAAGGCGCCGAAGGGGACGAGCTTGGTGACGTTGCCGGGGACGACCTGGCCGATCGCGTGGGTGCGGGCGAAGAGCTGCCAGGGATCCTCCTGGGTTGCCTTGAGCGACAGGGAGATGCGCTCGCGATCGCGTTCGACGCTGAGGACCTCGACCGTGACCTCCTGGCCGACCTGGACAACCTCAAGCGGGTGGTCAATGTGCTTCCACGACAGCTCAGAGACGTGGACAAGGCCGTCCACTCCGCCGAGGTCGACAAAGGCGCCGAAGTTGACGATGGAGGAGACCACGCCGGAGCGCAGCTGGCCCTCGGCGATCTGCTGGAGGAAGGTGGAGCGGACCTCGGACTGGGTCTGCTCGAGCCAGGCGCGGCGCGAGAGGACAACGTTGTTGCGGTTCTTGTCCAGCTCGATGATCTTCGCGTCCAGCTGCTTGCCGACGTAGGGCAGCAGGTCTCGCACACGGCGCATCTCGACGAGCGAGGCCGGGAGGAAACCGCGCAGGCCGATGTCGACGATGAGGCCGCCCTTGACGACCTCGATGACCGTTCCCGTGACGACCCCGTCTTCCTCGCGCACCTTCTCGATGGCGCCCCAGGCGCGCTCGTATTGGGCGCGCTTCTTGGAGAGGATGAGGCGGCCTTCCTTGTCCTCCATCTGGAGAACGAGCGCCTCCGTGCGGTCGCCGACCGAGACGACCTCAGAGGGTTCGACGTCGTGCTTGATCGACAGCTCGCGGGCGGGGATGACACCTTCGGTCTTGTAGCCGATGTCGAGGAGGACTTCGTCCCGGTCGACTTTGACAACGACACCTTCGACGATGTCTCCGTCGTTGAAGTACTTAATGGTCTCGTCGATTGCGGCGAGGAGATCCTCCTCGGTCCCGATGTCGTTGACGGCGACTTCCGAAGGCTCCGAGGGGGGCTGTGTTGTAGTGGTCATGAGGTTGATGTGGCTCCGATGCTGGAGGGTTGCTGACGTATGGACGTGTGGACAAATGGTCCCCCTGGCCTTCGAGGCGGACGCGCGCGCACCGTCTCGACACTATGGGGCCATTGGGGGCCAAGTTTAGCGGACGCCCTCTAGGGCCCGCCATCCAGCGAGGTCACATTCCGGTCACAATCGCGCGGTCGGGGTAACCCTCGTGGGGTTCGCGACACAGCTTGGGTGGCTCCCGGCACACCACCTGCACCCGCGCCCCGATCCGCTCGCCTGCCCCCTAGACCAGACCTTGGGCGACCGCGATGAGATCGTCCGGGACCGTCTTCAGCTTCCCCGCGATGTCCTTAAGCGGAACCAACGCGATCTTCTCGGTCTCCAGGGCTGTCATGACTCCCGACCTCCCCGCGTGGATCGCGTCGACCGCGGCGACGCCGAACCTCGACCCGAGGATCCTGTCCGAGGCGGTGGGTGTCCCCCCGCGCTGGACGTGCCCCAGCACAGTGACTCGCGTCTCGAACCCCGTCCGGCTCGCGATCTCCGCCCCAATCCGCGACCCGATCGAGCCCGCGATAATCGACCCGTGGGAATCCATCGGGGTCGAGAAGTCCATCGACGTCCCCGGCGCCGGCACCGCACCTTCCGCAACCGCAACAATCGAGAAATTCGCATGCGAACGATGGCGATGGCTCAGGTGGTCTGCGACCTCATCAATGTCGAAGGGTACTTCCGGAATGAGGATGACGTCCGCGCCTCCAGCGATGCCCGCCCCCACAGCGATCCAGCCGGCATGGTGTCCCATGACCTCGACCACCATGATCCGGTTGTGGGACTCCGCCGTCGTGTGGAGCCGATCAATCGCCTCCGTCGCGATCGACACCCCCGTGTGGAATCCGATAGACAGCTCCGTGCCCACCACGTCGTTGTCAATGGTCTTGGGAATCCCCACGACCTTGACCCCCGACTGCGAGACCCGGTTGGCCGCCTTGAGCGTGCCGTCCCCCCCGATGCAGACAAGCGCCTCGACCCGCTCAGCCTCCAAGACCCGGGCAACCCGCTCGAGTGACCCGTCCTTCCTCGACGGATGGAACCGCGCCGTGCCCAGGATGGTCCCCCCACTAGGCAGCATGTTCCGCAGCTGAGACCGCGTCAGCGGCATGAAGTCCCCCTCCGCCGCCCCACGCCACCCGTTCTTGAACCCGATGACGGAGTCGCCGTACTCCAGCTCTGCCCTCTTTACTACTGCTCTGATCGCTGCATTTAGGCCGGGGCAGTCGCCCCCGCCTGTCAAAACCCCAACTCGCATACCCGCAACCCTACCCGCGCCCCCACCCGCTCACCAATCCCCGAGGCGCCGCGCCCCCCCCCCCCCCCCCCC
>WQYN01000002.1 GCA_009781225.1 Micrococcales bacterium
CGCCTTCGGTGAGGATGACAAGGCCACGACCGACGCTGCGGGCATCGCTCTCGTGAATCCGGTCGATGGCGCAGGTCGCTTCGATGCCACCGTCCCGCCTTTTGAGGGACTCCAGGTATTCGATGCGAACAAGCCGATCACCCGGGCTCTCAAGGAATCGGGTCGCCTGTTGCGGCAGGAATCCTATGTCCACGCCTATCCGCACTGTTGGCGCTGCAACACACCCCTCATCCAGCGCGCCGTCTCCTCGTGGTTCGTCGCGGTCACCCAGTTCCGCGACCGAATGGTGGAGCTGGGCCAAGAGATCCGGTGGAGCCCCGAGCATATCCGCGACGGGCAATTCGGACAATGGCTCGCCGGGGCCCGCGACTGGTCAATCTCGAGAAACCGGTTCTGGGGTTCTCCCATCCCCGTGTGGGTCTCGGATGATCCGCAGTATCCCCGCATGGACGTCTACGGTTCCCTCGATGAGCTGGAAGCAGACTTCGGGGTCCGCCCATGCGATCTCCACCGACCCTTCATTGACCGTCTGACCAGGCCAAACCCCGACGATCCGACGGGGAAATCGACGATGCGCCGCGTCCCAGAGGTCCTCGACTGCTGGTTTGAGTCGGGGTCCATGCCCTTCGCCCAGGTTCATTTCCCCTTTGAGAACGCCGACTGGTTTGAGCATCACTACCCGGGGGACTTCATCGTCGAATACATCGGCCAGACAAGGGGCTGGTTCTACACCCTCCACGTCCTGGCCACGGCGCTGTTCGACCGTCCGGCCTTTTCCACCTGCGTGGTCCACGGAATCGTCCTCGGCTCCGACGGAAAGAAGATGTCGAAGGCTCTGAGGAACTACCCCGATGTGAGCGAAGTCTTCGACCGTGACGGGTCGGATGCCATGCGCTGGTTCCTCATGGCCTCTCCCATTTTGCGCGGCGGAAACCTCGTAGTCACCGAGGAGGGAATCCGCGACGCTGTCCGCCACGTGCTCCTTCCCTTGTGGAACACGTGGTCATTCTTCGCCCTCTACGCCAACGCCTCACGGGAAGGCCAAGGAATCCGCGCCCGCCGCATCACGGACGCCGACGTTCCCCGCCTGGGGACCATGGACCGCTACATCCTCGCCCGCACCCGGGCGCTGATTGGCGAGGTCACCGCCCATCTCGACGAGTTCGAGATCCCCGAGGCCTGCGAATCGGTCCGGGTCTATCTCGACGCCCTCACCAACTGGTATGTCCGCGGCTCCCGCGACCGATTCTGGAGCGAGGACGAGGACGCATTCAACACGCTCTACACCGTCCTCGAGGTCCTCGCCCGCCTCCTCTCGCCCCTCGCGCCCCTGGTCAGCGAGGAAATGTGGCGCGGCTTGACCGGTGGGCGCTCGGTCCACCTGTGTGATTGGCCGACCGTGGGACCAGACGGTGCAGATGACGCCGCCCTTCCCCCCGCCGACGAGCTCGTGAGCACGATGGAGCACCTGCGCCAGATCTGCTCGGCGACCTTGGCCCTTCGCAAGGCCCGCTCGCTGCGCGTCCGTCAGCCGCTGGCCCGCCTCACCGTGGTCGATCCCGACCCGTCGCGCCTGGAGCCGTTCGTCGATCTCATCGCCTCCGAGGTCAACGTCAAGACCCTCACTCTCGCCCAGCTTGATGACGATGCCGCAGCTCACCACGGTATTTCGACGCGCCTGGAGGTCAACGCCCGCGCCGCCGGACCACGCCTGGGACGCGGTGTGCAGGCCGTCATCCAGGCCGCGAAGCAAGGTGCCTGGGAGGAGGACGGAGGGGCCGTCATAGTGCGCACTGCGGAGGGGCTCGTGCCGCTCCATGAGGGGGAGTACGCGCTTCGGACGGTCGTCGAGGAGGGCGGTCAGCGGGCGGCGGCAGTGCTGCCGGGCTCCGGGTTCCTCGTGCTCGACACGGCGCTGACCAGCGAACTTGAGGCTGAGGGCGAGGCGCGGGACCTCATCCGGCTCATCCAAGACGAACGCAAGGCGGTGGGTCTTCACGTCGCCGACCGGATCGATCTGACGCTCACGATGCCGCGCGAGCGGGTCATGGCAGCGCAGACTCACCGGGAGTTGATTGCGGCCGAGACGCTCGCCATCGTCCTCACCATCAAGGAAGGCGACGTCGCTGAGCCGACGATTCAGCTGGTCAAGCGGGACGAGAGCTGACCGGCGTGCCTGAGCCCCCCGAGGTCAAGCGCGCCTTTGCCCCGCCGCGGCCGGTCAGCGAGGAGCAGGCGGAGCGTGCGCTGTCACGCGCTGAAGCCGAGGCGGAAGTGCCGATGAGAGAGGCCTACGCCGAGCTGCTCGCCCGCGCGCCCGAGTCCGACATTGAGCCCACGCTCGAGCGGACAGCGCGAGCCCTCGCGCTCCTCGGAGACCCGCAGGAATCGCTGACAGTCATCCATGTCGCGGGAACCAATGGGAAGACCTCGACCGCGCGGATGATCGCATCGCTGCTGGTCGCAGCCGGAATCCGGACGGGGCTGTATACCTCGCCTCACCTGACCACCGTGCGCGAGCGGATAGAGCTGGACGGCGAGGAGATATCGCGGGCGGCCTTCGTTGCGGCCTGGCGCGAGGTCGCCCCGGCGATTGCCGCAGCGGACGCCGAGTCGCAGGCCGCGGGCGGGCCGCCCCTAACCTTTTTCGAGGCGCTGACGGTCCTGGCGTTCGCTGCCTTCGCCGATGCGCCCTGCGACGTCGCGGTCGTCGAGGTGGGCCTCGGGGGAACCTGGGATGCAACCAACGTCGTCACGCCGTCAGTCTGCGTGATCACCCCGATCTCCCGCGACCACACCGCCTGGCTGGGGGACAGCCTGGATTCCATCGCCCGCGAGAAGGCGGGCATCCTCAAGCCCGGGGTGCCTGCCGTCATCGGCCGCCAAAAAATGGAACCTGAGCAGGTACTTCAGGCGACGTGCCAGGAGCGCGGCGTCCCGGCCATCTGGCTTGGACGCGACCTAGACGTCCTTTCGCGCACGATGGCGGTCGGCGGCCAGGTGCTGACGTTGCGCGGGGCTGGGGGCACCTACGAGGAGGTATTCCTCCCGCTCCACGGCGCACACCAGGCCGACAACGCGGCCTGCGCCCTTGCCGCGGTCGAGGTGCTCTTCTCCCACTCCCTCCGCGCCGAGAGTGGGGAGGCGCTCATCTCCAACCCCCCCAGCGCCGAGCATGTGGAAACCGGACAATTAAGAACGCTGTCAGAGCCGTTAGTTGTCGGGTTTTCACATACTCAGCGCGAGGGGGCGGGGGTGGAGCGCGAGGGGGCGGGGGTGGAGCGCGAGGGGGGCCGGGTTGGGGTGGGGGCGTTGGGGGCGCGAGTTGTCGAGGAAGGGTTGGGCTCGGTGCGCTCGCCGGGGCGGATCGAGGTGGTGCGATCATCGCCGCTGGTCGTCGTGGACGCGGCGCACAACCTCGGTGGGGCGCAGGCGCTGCGCGAGGCGATGGACGAGGCCTTCGGACGCGATCTCGTGGGGCTCGTGGGGCTGCTGGACGACAAGGACGCCGAGGGATTCTTTGGTGCGCTGGAGCCGATCCTGGAGCAGGTCGTGGTGACGGCATCGTCATCGTCCAGGGCCGTTGACCCCGCTGAGCTGGGGAAAGTGGCCGTTGACGTGTTCGGCGACCCGGATCGGGTGGAGGTGGTGGGGCGTTTGGACGAGGCGCTCGCGCGGGCGATCGAACTCGCCGAGCAGCTGACGGGAGATGCACCCGGGGCGCTCGCGGCGGGAGTCCTGGCCACCGGCTCGATCACCCTTGTGGGGGAGGTGCGGGTGTTGCTCACTCCCCGCTCGACGCGCCGATCCGGGGTGGGCGGCCCGCGGCCACTCAGGCGCGACTATCCTTTAGGCTAACCCTCGACCGGGTGGGACCTTGTGACACGGGAAGGCACTGATGAGTGATCCACGCCGCGTGAGTGCCGCGGAATTCTGCCAGGCGGTGCGCGGGCATCCGATCATCGCCAGCGTGAAGGATGCCGAGTCGCTGGACCTGGCTCTCGACGGGCCGACCCAGGTGTTGTTCCTGATGTATGGCGAGTTGCTCGACCTCGAAGCGACAGTCGAGCGGATACGCGGAGCCGGGCGGACGGTCTTTGTGGACGTCGATCTGCTTGAGGGATTCGCGGGGCGTCCTGTGGTGATTGACCTAGTCCAGGCGTCGCAGGCGGACGGGATCGTCTCGGCGAAGACCTCGATGGTCAAGGCCGCAAAGGATCACGGACTGACGGCGGGCCACCGATTTGTCCTGGCGGACACGCGGACGTATCGCTCGATCCCGACGGCGATTGAGGCCTCGGGTGCGGACTTCATCGAGGCGCAGCCGGGCTGCGTTCCACGCCTGATCTCGTGGCTGCGCGAGGAGATCCCGGTGCCCATTGTCGCCGGGGGACTGGTGTTTGACCGCCAGGACGTCCGTGCCGCGCTTGATGCGGGGGCGCTAGCTGTGGCGACGAGTAACGCCAGGCTCTGGGATGCGGTGACGGCGGGGGCCTCCGACACACCCCTCATGGCATCGGAGTCCTGAGCCGTTGGGAGTACTCGGCGTGCTACCTTTTCCTGTGCTGCCGACACCGAGGGACGCAGCGAAAACCCAACAGCCATTTCTAGCACTCAGGGAAGAATCGCATGAAATACCCCAAAACACACCTGTCGATCGCATTGGCGCTGGCGTTGGTGACCACGATGTTCGTGGGCCCACAGGGCGCGCTTGCTGCGGAGGGAGACTACACGCCGCAGTATCGGGGAGGCCAGACCACATACCCGATGCCTGGCGAACCTTCCGTCACGTTCTACGACGTCTACGGCAACAGCCAGCGGAACCTGACCACTGCGGCCCAGTTCTTTGAGCAGGTCGCCAAGGCGCCGTCTCCGGGGTCCGGGCTACCGCCGTGGCAAGCATGGCAGGGAATAGGCGTCTATGCCGCAGGTGCCAGGCTGCTTGGCCCTGGCACGTCGTGGGATCTTCTGACCCAGGACATTCAGGCGCTCCAGGACGGCAACAACAACAGCAATGTTGGGGGTACCAACGATCGGTTCGGACGCTGGAACGCCCAGGGACCGTTCATGGCACGCTCGCTGTACGACCTACAGGAAGACATCGTCGCTGAGGTGGCGAAAAAGGAAGAAAGCAACCGAACCACGTGGGATCCTGGCACACCGCCGGGTCCCTCCGGCTTCGCGGAGGACCACATCGCCGCCGCCGTCAAGGACGGGGAGAGCTCGGGTCCCATCATCTGGTCAATGCAGTACAAGCGAAACAGTCGAGCCGGGAATCCTGACGACTTCGCCGGGGTCGTCACCGTCATGCACGGATTCAAGCTCCAGTACGTCAACCTAGACCCCCTGAATTCTGCGGCGGGCGAGGAGACAGACGCCGAAAAACTGAAGACCATGCCGGGCGTTTCCTACACAGCGGAAGAAACAAACTCATTCCTGGGCGGGGCGAAGAACGAATCTGGAGTTACGGCCAACGTATCGCAGACAATCTCGCAGTCGCATGACGAATCAGTTTCCAATTCCCGGTCGGACATGCGGCAATACAGCTTCTCTGAGATGATAGGGGCGGAAACCAGCTTCGAAACGGGGATCCCCTTCCTCGCCAAAGGACAAATCAAGGTTCAAGCGCAGATTACGGCGCAGCAAGCGTGGGGGTTCACAACAACCAACACCAACACCGTGAGCGACTCGGACAGTAAAGACACCAATGTCTCCGTTCCCCTTCCTCCCTACACCCAAGTTGTGCTCAAACAGAACCTGTCGAAAGCCCAAATGAGCATCAGCTACGACTACCCCGTCGCGGTCAGCTACCAGGTGTCGGTGTTCGTGTTTGGTGCGCAGCGCGGATTGACCAACGGGCGGATTGCCCAGATGGCACGGTTCGGAGGGTACACGGGCGTCAACGCCTCAGCGTATGAGAACCTCTACCACCGCTTCGGGAACCAGGGAAGCTACGAAAGCACCTATGGAGACAGGATCGACTACTCGTTCTCCCGTCTGTCGAGCAACACGGGCAGCGTGCGGTGCAGCAACGGCAACCGCACCGTGGGCAGCAACTTCTACAACCTTCTGGGACTACCGGACACCGTACCGATGCACTATGTGTCGCTCCCAGCGGATGATTTCTACCACTACCGCCCCCTTTCCGTCACCGGTGGCGTCCTGGAGTACACGGGAACCGGAGCGTCGACGCAGATCTTCGAGTATCAACCCATTTATCCTCTTGACAGGGTGCGAACGGTGGATCCGAATCTTGATTCCATCGAGCTAGTGACAGACGAGGTCAAACGCGTCGACAGCATCGCGTTGGCCGGCCAGAACGTGTTCGAGGGAGACTACTACGGCTTCCGGCAATCCCAAGGGCACTGGGTTCTGGTGGATTCGGCTGGCGAGCTGCTGCCGGCGAGCAGCGATATCGCGACTCTGACGACAGATCCTGTGTCCCAACAAGCTGTTCTCAAGGGCGGGACAAAGGAAGGCACGGTCTATCTGAAGTACCTGATCGACGAGCACAGCTACTCCTACTTCGAGAACCCCCTGACAGAGACGTTCCAGGGTGCCGTGGTTCCCCGATGCACCAAGAACGCCGACCTCTCGCGAACAGCGGTCATTCCCGTGAACGTGAAGAGACCATATGTCCCACCGGTCACCGTGTCAGGACGAATCCTTGACGCAGACACGGGTCAGGGCCTGTGGGCGACGGTGACCCTGAAGAATGCCACGACGTCCGAGGTCGTGGACACCACCTATGCTGACAGCAGTGGATCCTTCTCCTTCAGCGGCGTTGAGTCAGGCAACTATGTAATCACGGCGACCCTTTTCAGCTACGAGTCGGCGACTTCCGTACCCTTCAACGTGTATGGGACGAACACCTCCCGGAACCTGATCCTCTCGAAGACGACCTACGCAGCGGAGGTGAGTCCGGAGCGAATCGCGTACCCGAGCATAATCGAGGGATTTGCGCCCCTGAGCGAGACAGTCGTCACCATCACGAACACGGGAACAGGGTCGCTCACGGGCCTGACGGCGTCGCTCCATGGTTCGGACTTCGAGATCAGCACTGGCCTGTCAGGCACGACCGTCGCGAGGGGCGATTCTGTGACCGTCAGGGTTCGCCCGAAGACGGGACTGGTGGCGGGGCAGTACGCCGACACGCTGTCCATCATGGGCGATCGAGGGATCTCGCTGGTCGTTACCCTGTCGTTCGATGTGACATCAACCGCGAAGGTGACGATCAGCCCCACGGCTTTCACCTATGCGCCCCGGGAGGAAGGCTACGTCCAGGCGGACCTTCAGAAGTTCACCATCACGAACCTTGGCACCGAGACCGTGTCGGGGTTGTCGGCTCTTCTCAGCGGAACTGACTTTGGACTCGTCGGGAACCTGGGCGGCGTCACGCTGGCTCCAGGCGAGCAGACGTGGGTCAGCGCCTATCCCAAGGCGGGGCTCGCGCCCGGAGTCCATTCGGATGGGCTGAGCATTACGGCGGGCACGGGCAGCGACTTCCGTATCCTCAAGACGGCCGACCTGACCTTCACGGTGACCCACAAGCCAGCGGTCACGGCAGTGGTCGTTTCTCCCTCCACCGCCTCGGTCCAGCGGGGGCTCAAGCAGCAGTTCCGCGTTGCTGTGACCAGTGTGGGCGGGGCGCCAAGTGGGGTCGATTGGTCGGTTGATGGCACGAACTCGCAGATCAACGCCAATGGCCTGCTGACCGTGGGAGCGGGGGAAACGGCATCCTCGCTGACGGTGAAGGCCACCTCCCTGTTTGATCGTGGTGTCTTCGATGAAGCAACCGTCACCGTGACGGACACTCCTGTGACCAGTGCGATTGTGGGCCTGACCGTCCGTCCTAGCGTGGCGAGCGTTCTCAAGGGACAAACCCAGCGGTTCAGCGCGGATGTGCTGACCCAAGGCGGCGCGGACACATCGGTCGCATGGTCGGTGAACGGCACGGACTCCTCCATTGACCCCAACGGCCTGCTGACGGTGGGAGCTGGGGAGACATCAGGGTCCCTCACGGTCACGGCGACCTCGTCCTTTGACAACTCCAAGTCCGGAACGGCCACGGTGACAGTGACGGAGGACCAGCCAGCACCTGCGATTCTCGGTGTTGTCGTCGCTCCGGAGGCTGTCGACGTACTGAAGGGGACAACCCAGCAGTTCAGCGCGAGCGTGTCCGCTCAGGGCGGTGCGAGTACTGGCGTGACGTGGACAGTGGACAGCACGGCAGGGTCCACCATCGGCGTCAACGGTCTGTTGACTGTCGCGGCGGGAGAGACCAAGTCGACCTTGAAGGTGACGGCAACCTCGGTCGCCGATGCCACGAAGTCCGCTTCGGCCATTGTCACCGTGACCTCCACCGCGCCCTCCCAAGAGGTGCTCAGCGTGGCCGTGGTCCCGGACAGTGTCGTGATGCGAGCGAACGATCAACAGCAGTTCAGCGCCACAACGCTCGTCCAGGGCGGCGCAGCCAGGACTGTAAATTGGACGGTCAGCGGTGGAAACAGCGCCCAGACGGCAATCAGCGCGAGCGGACTCCTCTCGATCGCCTTCGATGAGACGGCCACGGCTCTCACCGTCACGGCCACATCGACCGCTGACGCAACCAAGTCTGGCCGGGCCTTTGTGACCATCACTGATGCTCCGCCATCGGCCATCTATGGCTTCTCACTGGACACCACCACCCACGCCTTCCCAAGCGCCACCGAGGGATACGCCAGCGCTCCGGCGGCGAGGACCGTGGTCATCGCCAACGCAGGAAACCAGCAAACCGGGGTCTTGACCTTGGCGCTGTCCGGAGCCAATGCGGACAGCTACGCGCTGTCGGCTGACACGATCGCCAGCATCGCCGACGGAGGGACCGGAAGCTTCACTGTCGCACCGAAGGCAGCTCTCAAGGCGGGGACGCACACCGCGACCGTGACGGTGAGCGGCGGTAACGGGATGGTGTCACAGAGCTTGGTTCTCCTCTTCATTGTCGGCGCCAAGGCCCCCGGCGCCGAGCCTTCGATGGATCCTTCGAACCGACCGAATACGTCTCCTCCGCTTAGCCCTGCCCAGAATGTCACGTCTATTCGGGCTCCCCAGAAGGTGATGTACATGCCGAAGGGTCACAGAATCGCCCTGCCGAAGGTCGCGATCTACACGAAGACCCCGGCCAAGTACAAGGTCGCCTGGGAGAGCAGCAACAAGAAGATCGTGACCATCAGCGGTTCTACGATCTTCGCTCTGAGAACAGGATCGGCGGTCGTCACCGCGAAGGCCCCGGGAGGCAAGACCTTCAAGCTGCTGGTGAATGTCGTGGGCAAGCGCAAGGCCGTGGCGGGAGTCGCGATCAAGAGCCTTCCCAAGTCCAAGGCCATGAAGGTCGGCAAGTCCCGGTTCCTCAAGGCGAAGATCAAGTCCTTCAACGCCACCGGGTCGTCCGGCGCTGTCGTGCGCTGGAAGTCCAGCAAGCCAAGCGTGCTCAGCGTGGACGCGGCGGGCAAGATCACGGCCCACAAGAAGGGCAAGGCCCGGATCACGCTCACAGTCGGAGGGAGGAAACACACCGTCACGGTCCGCGCCCGATAGCAGCGCGCCCGATAGCGAGACCCCACAAACCCCCAGCTCAGGCCAGGTGCCGAGCCTCCTGTGCCCTCGGCGGGAAACGGCTTACTCTAGCATTGCTAGAGTAAGCGAGAGTAGAAGGCGGCCGCTCGGCGCCGGCGGGTCCGACTAAGCTGAGGGGCTGTGTATCTCAAGTCCCTGACGCTGCGGGGGTTTAAGTCCTTCGCCGGGGCGACAACGCTGACGCTGGAGCCAGGGGTGACGGCCGTCGTGGGGCCGAACGGCTCGGGCAAGTCCAACGTTGTTGATGCCATCGCGTGGGTCATGGGCGAGCAAGGGGCCAAGTCACTGCGGGGCGGGAAGATGGAAGACGTCATCTTCGCCGGGACGCGATCCCGGCCGCCACTGGGGCGGGCGGAGGTGCGGCTCACGATCGACAACTCCGATGGAGCGCTGCCGATCGACTACGCGGAAGTGACGATCTCGCGGACCATGTTCCGCTCCGGCGGGTCGGAATATGCGATCAACGGCACGGCGTGTCGGCTCGTTGACGTGCAGGATTTGCTCTCCGACTCGGGGATGGGGCGGGAGATGCATGTGGTCGTTGGGCAGGGGCAGCTCGATGCGATCCTCTCGGCGTCCCCGGAGGAGCGGCGGGGATTCATCGAGGAGGCGGCCGGCGTCCTCAAGCATCGCAAGCGCAAGGAGCGGGCGCTGCGCAAGATCGAGGCGACCCAGGCGAACCTCGTGCGGCTCACGGACTTGACGGGAGAAATCCGAAGGCAGCTCGCACCGCTGGCCCGGCAGGCCGACGTCGCACGCCGGGCTCACGCGATTGCGGCGGAGGCTCGCGATGCGCGGGCGCGGCTGCTGGCCGATGATCTCGCCCAACTCCAGGCGCAGTTGGCGGCCGATGTCGCTGATGAGAGCGCCTTGGTGGCTCAACGCGAGGAGGTTTCCTCGCGCTTGGCGTCAGCGCGCGCGGCGGTGGTGGCCTTCGAAGCAGAGGCGGCTGCCGCGGCGCCAGCGGTGTCAGAAGCATCGGAGGTGTGGTACAGGCTTTCCGCCTTGAGGGAGCGGGTGCGCGGGACGCGTGGCCTGGCGCGCGAGCGGGTGCGGCTCTTGGGCGTGGCGGACTTCGGTGGTCTGGGTGCGGACCCCCAGGAGTTGGAAGAGACGGCAGTCCGGCTCGCGCGCGAGGCGGAGGCGTTGGAAGCCGAGGCAACGACCGCGCGGGAGACAGCGTCCGCGGCGGGGGTTCAGCGCCAGGCAGCGGAGAAACTCGCAGATGAGGCGGCACGGCGAGAGGCAAACCGGCTGCGCGAGGCGGCGGATCGGCGGGAGGAGATGGCGATCCAAGCGGGGATCGTCGCCGCAGCCCGGTCCACCGTCGAGGCGCGCCAAGCCGAGATCGAGCGCCTGAGGGGGCGTCTCGCCGAGGCGGAACAGGCCGGCACGCAGGCGCGGCTCGAGTTCACGGCGTTGGAGGGGCAGATCGCTGGAGTCGAGGCGGGGGAGGTCGACCTCGACGCTGCGCATGAGGCCTCCGTCGAAGCTCTCGAGCTAGCGCGGTCGGCTCACGAGGCGGCCGTGGCGGCGCGCGGGTCGGCAGAACGGGAGGTCGCGGCGCTGACAGCGCGGGTGGAGACCCTCGACCTGTCGCTGGCGCGGGCGGATGGCGCGGGGGCCTTGCTCGCCTCGCCGCCGCCGGGGTTGCTCGGGTCCCTCGCGGCGCTCGTCGACGTTTCCCCTGGTTGGGAGGCTGCCGTCGCCGCTGCGCTGGGTCGGGCCGCCGCTGCCGTCGCGGTGGAGTCGCCGGAGGCGGCGGTGGATGCGATTCGCTCCCTGCGTGCGGACGATGGCGGCCGTGCAGGATTCCTCATCGCCTCGCCTGAGGATGTGGTCGGGTCGCGCGGGAAGGCTCCCGCGGGGGCGGTGTGGGCCTCGGATGTGGTGAAGGCGCCGACGGGGTTGCAGGCGTCGGTGGACCATCTGCTGGCGGGTGTTGTCTTGGTGGAGTCGCTATCGGAGGCGAGGGCCGTCATCGTCCGCGATGGGGGTGTGGTGGCGGTGACACGAGGTGGGGACGTGCTGGCGCCGACGTGGGCTGAGGGCGGGTCGGCGGCGGGCAAGAGCTTGCTGGAACTGCAAGTCGCGCACGATGAAGCGGTGGCGGAGCTCGCGGAGGCGACGGCAGCGCTGGAACGCGGGGTGTTTGAGATCGCGCGGCTCGACGGGCAGCGGGACGAGGCGGTCGCGCGGGCCGAGGAGACGTTGGGGGCGCTGCACGAGTCGGATGCGCGATTCGCGGCGGTCGCCGATCGGCTGGGGCGACTGTCGGCCCGGATGCGGTCAGCAGATGAGGAGGTCGGGCGGCTGACGGAGGCCGTGGCGGAAGCGGGAGCGGCGCTGGAGATGGAGAGCGCAGCGCTGGAGGAAGCAGCAGCGGGGTTGGAGGAGGCGCGGACAGTCAACGCGGGCGACGAGGTGGGGACCCCGGACGGAGCGGAGGCTGTCAGCGCGGGAGACGAGACGGGACCCGCTGAGGAAGACGGGGGCGACAGGGACGGACTCGCTGAGCTGACGGAGGCCGTGGAGGCGGCGCGGGCCGCGGAGACAGAGGCGCGGCTGACGGCTCGGACCTGCGAAGAGAGGGCTCGCGCGCTGCGGGCCCGGGTCGAGGCAACCCAGCGGGCGGCGTCGACAGAACGCGAGGCGCGCGCGGCGGCGGCTGAGCGTGAGGCGCGGCGGGAGGAGGGTGCGCGGGTCGCGCGGGCCGTCGCAGAGGGGGCGGCGGCGCTGGAGGAAATGGTGGCGGCGGCCCAAGCGGAGGCGGGAGCCCGGCGCGAGCGCATTGAGGCCGAGCGAGCCGAACGCGAGGCGCAGCTAGTCAGCGAACGGAAGGCCGCCGAGGAGGCGGTCGCACTGTTGGGGCAGCTCACGGACGTGGCACACCGGGATGAAATGGCCCGAGCGGCGGTGACGCTGCGGATTGAGCAGACCTGCGAGCGGGCGATTGAGGAGCTGGGCCTCGACGGCGAGGAACTCATCGCGCAGTACGGCCCGGATCGGTTGGTTCCGCTGGTGGCGGGGATGGAAGCAGGCGCGGGCGAAGCCACAGACCCGGCCGCGCACGCAGACCCGGCCGTGCAAGCAGAGCAGGGCACGCCCTATGTCCGCGAGGACCAGGAGAAACGCCTCCGCAAGGCGGAACGGGCGTTGGCGGTCCTAGGGAAGGTGAACCCCCTGGCGCTCGAGGAGTACGCGGCCCTCGAGGAACGCCACCGCTTCCTGTCCGACCAGCTCACCGATGTCAAGAAGTCCATGGCCGACCTCCACGAGGTGATCCGCGAGATCGACGGCCGGGTCGAGCAGGTCTTCGGCGAGGCATTCGCTGACACCTGCGCCGCGTTCGCCCGCGTGTTCGAGCGCCTCTTCCCCGGCGGTGAAGGCCGCATCATCGCCACCACCCCCGACGACATGCTCCTGACCGGCGTCGATATCGAGGCGCGCCCGGCAGGCAAGGCGGTCAAGCGCCTCTCGCTCCTCTCCGGTGGCGAGCGCGCGCTCGTCGCCGTGGCCTTTGTCATCGCCATCTTCCTGGCCCGCCCCAGCCCCTTCTACGTCCTGGACGAGGTCGAGGCCGCCCTCGATGACACCAACCTCGACCGCCTCCTGGCGATCATCGCCGAGCTCCGCTCGAACTCCCAGATCCTCCTGGTCACCCACCAAAAACGCACCATGGAGATCGCCGACGCCCTCTACGGCGTCACCATGAAGGACGATGGCGTCACCCACGTCGTCTCCCAACGCCTGGGGTCTGTCTCCTAGGATCATCGACCCGCTACCCTGGTGGTGCCATGGCTTTTCGTCTTATCAACCCCGTCCGCCGCTATGACTGGGGTTCGACCACCGCGATCCCCCGCCTCCTAGGCTGGCCCAGCGACGCCACCCCGGTCGCCGAGCTGTGGATCGGCGCCTACCCCGCCTCCCCCTCCGCCATCGCTGCGCACGATGCCGGCGCTCCCCTTGCTTCCGACACGCACCCCCGCGTCACCCCCCCCAAGTCGCATGCGCACGATGGCGGCGCTCACCTCCTACCCGAGTCGCACCTGGGTGAGGGGCTGGGGGAGGAGGGTCCGTCATCGTCCGCTCTACGGGGACTCGATGTGCTGGTGGGCGAGGATCCTGACGGGATGTTGGGGGCCGTGGTCGTGGCGGCGCACGGGCCCCGACTGCCGTTCTTGGCGAAAATTCTCGCGGCGGCGCGACCGCTGTCGCTCCAGGTGCACCCCCACGGGGAGTACTGCGCGGCGCGGTTTGCCGCCGAGAGCCAGCAGGTGGGAGGCGGCGCGGGCCGCTTGACCGATCCCTGGGAGAAGCCGGAGGCGCTCTACGCGCTAACCCCCTTCGAGGCGATGTCGGGCCTGCGCGCGGAGGCCGAGGCGGCGGAGCTCGTGCGCGCGCTGGGGATCCACGAGGCAGAGGAGCTCGCGGAGGTCCTGGAAGCCGAGGGGCACAAAGCGGGGTTTACCTGGCTCTATGCCCACGACCCTGGGGGCGCGACCTGGACGGCGCAGGTGCCGCCGGTCTACGCCCGACTTGCCGAGGAGGGGCGAGCTGACCCAGCGCACCGACTTGCGGCGGAGTTGAGCCAGCGCCACGTCGGCGACCCGTCCTGCCTGGCGCCACTCCTGTTGAACTACGTGACGCTCGCCCCAGGCGAGGTGCTGCACACCCCAGTGCGCACCCTACATTCCCTGGTCAGCGGCACGGCGATCGAGGTCATGGGCTCCTCCGACACCGTGCTGCGCGCGGGATTGACAAACAAGACGATTGAGGTCGACGAGGTCCTGCGCTGCGCCGACTTCACCGCCCGCCCGCCGCTTCTCCTGGAAGGTCTCGGCGCCAACTCGGGACCCCTCTATGCCCCGGAAGGATGCCCCTTCACCCTCCAAGTCGCCGACGTGACAGACTCCCTGCTCCTGCCCGACCCCGGCCCCCGACTCCTCCTCTGCCTCACCGGCGAAATCCACCTAGACTGCGCATCCCCCCTAACCCTGACAGCCTTCGACACCGCCTTCATCCCCCACGCCGACGGCCCCGCAACCCTGACCGGCCAAGCCCGCCTAGCCATAGTCTCCCCCTCCTAGCCCCCCGCCCCCCACCAAGCAAAAGTCACAAACCCATGAGCAAAAGTCACAAACCCAGGTTTTGGCTCCCGCGGCAAATCCAGGCACTCCTGTGACCAGGGCAAACGTCGGACGTCGGGGACGGTGGCTGCGCCAAAACCTGGGTTTATGACTTTTGCCCCCTTTGTGGGGAGCGGTGTCAGGCGGTCCCGGGTGGGGGTTTGCGCAAGGTTCTTGTGGGCGAGTGTTTCCTTAGCTTTCTTGTGGGGGATGGGTGGGCGACACGGGGGGTTGAGGTGGGGTTGCTTCGCTTGTGGTGCCCGGGGATCCCGGGTCTGGGGCCCGGCTCCTGCCGGATCGACCAGAGCGCATATGCCGAGGTCACACCCCAGTTTCGCCTGACTTTCCGATGAGGAGACCATGAAACTCTCGTTCCGTATTCCCGCCCTGCTCGTGGCAGCAGGGCTCTCCCTGGCCCTGCCGGCCCTGCCGACGCAGGGTGCCTCTGTCGCTGAGGACGACCATGTCATCTTCGGCGTCATCTCTGACACCCACGTCACCCCCACCAAGACCCTCCAGCGCAACCGCTTCTCGAAGGCGGCGAAGTTCTTCTCTGGGGTGGACAGCCCGATCAACGCCGTCGATGCCCTCGCGGTGGTCGGCGATCTGACAGACAACGGCACGGCCGCTGAGCTCGACCAATGGGGGGCTATCAAGAACGCCGACCTGAGCCCTGAGGTCAAGCTGCTCGCTTCGATGGGCAACCACGAGAACTCGCGCTACGCCGACTTCGAGCGCAACACCGGCAACCGACCCAACGAGGTCACTGTCATCAACGGCTACACCTTCATCACCCTGAGCCCGGGAGCTGGAACGCTCAACGAGGCGACAGGCCGCCCGAGTTCGACCAACGGGAGCAACTACGCCTACGCCGTGCCGTGGCTCAATCAGCAGCTGGCGATCGCCGAGGCTGCCTCGCCTGACAAGCCGATCTTCGTGTTCTTCCACCACCCGATTCGCTACACGTTCTACGTCTCTCACGAGTGGTACGGCTCGGGTCTCGCCGGAGTCCTCGATAATCATCCTCGCGCGGTGACCTTCTCCGGCCACATCCACACGCCCAATATGCATCCCCAGTCGATCTGGCAAGACGGCGGATTCACGGCGGTCAACACTGTGACGACCTCCTACTACGAGCTTGAGACCGGCATGATCTACGGCTCGGTGCCTCCCAAGGCATCGGAAGCTGCTCAGGGCCTCATCATCGAGGCCTCCGGATCCACCGTGACGATCAAGAACTACGACTTCATCTCTGACTCGTGGATCGACCAGACCTGGACCTTCGACGTGACCCAGCCGCTGCCCTACACCGACGCGGTGCGCCGCCCAAAGGCCGTGGCCCCGGTCTTCGCTCCCGAGGCCCAGATTCGGGTGTTCAATGTCCGTGACACGCGGGTCAACATCGAGTTTGACCAGGCCAGCATCCCCGCCAACGAGGTTCAGGACATCGTCCACTCCTACCGCTACGAGTTCCGCAACCTGCTCACCGGCCGCAATGATGCCGACTTCAAGACCTGGTCCGACTACTACTTCCTCCCGTTGAAGCCGACGCTCCTCTACTACGACGGCAACGGCAACCCGGCGGATGTCACCGGCCTGCGGCGCAGCACCGATTACGAGGTCCGCATTACCGCCTACGACGCCTGGGGACTGGCCTCGACCCCGCTGACCACCACGTTCACCACCACCGGTCCGACCCCGGCGGAGTTGACCGTTGTGGCTCAGGCGGTCGCGGTTGCGGCCAAGTTTGAGGCGCGGAGGGCTGACTACACGACAGCTTCCTACGCCCCCTTCGCCACCGCTCTGGCCGCTGCTCGTGCTCTGATCGCCGATCCGACGACAGGGACGCTGACGGCCGGACAGGCTCTGACGAATCTCCTGGTTGCGCAGGGTTCTCTTGTGCTCGAGGCCACTGACAAGTCGACGCTTCGGGGTCTCATCGCCCAAGCAGCCCTCATCCTCGATGACCAGGCACGCTACGTTGCTAGCAGCCTCACGGATCTGCGGGATGCCCTGGCGGCGGCTCGCGTGGTTGACGAGAACCCCGCCGCCACGCAAGCCGTCATCGACGATGCCACCCTCACCCTGCTCGCCGGCTTGTCGAAGGTTGAGATGGCCGGTGACCTGACGGCCCTATCGCTCCTCGTGACCATCGTTGACGGGCTCTCACCTCAGCAGTTCACCCCGGCGAGCTGGGCTCCTGTCGCTTTGGCTCAGGCATCGGCCCGAGCGATTGTCGCGACCGGTGCCGCTGAGATCCGCATCACGTCAGCCTGGAACGTGTTGACCGCTGCCCTCGGTGACCTCCAGCTCAAGGCCCGCAAGAACGGCCTCGAGTCGGCGATCGCAGTGGCTCAGTCGGTTGTCGACAACATCGGCGCCTACACGGTTGCCTCGGTGGAAGGCCTTCCGACGGCTCTCAACGCCGCGAAGAACGTGGCGGCCAACGAGAACGCTTCTCAGGCCGAGGTTGATGCTGCCCAGTCCGACCTGATCGCCCGGGTCACCAAGGCGCGGCTGAACCCGGCAACGCAACCGGTTGGGACGCCATCGTCCATCGCGATGAGCCCTGCGGGAGCGGTGAGCGGCGCGGCGGGCATGACGGCGTCGCTGGTCACAGCGGCGGCGAGCGTTGCTACCAAGGCGAAGCTCACGGTCACCACCAAGACCCTGCGCCTCCACAAGGGCCAGAAGGCGCGCCTGGGAGCCAAGGCCACCAGCGCCTCCGGCGCCAAGGTCAAGGTGCGGTACTCCTCGTCGAAGTCCAAGGTCGCTTCGGTCTCCAAGACCGGCGTGGTCAAGGCCAAGCGCGCTGGCAAGGCGACGATCACCCTCACGACCTCGACTGGCAACGCCGTCAAGGTCAAGGTCCGAGTCACCCGCTGACCCCCCACCCCCGCGAGAAGGTCGCTTCGCTGAAAACTCGGTCCGAGAATTGAGCGAAGCGACCTTCTCGCGTAAGGGGCAGCGGTGCGGGAGGGGGCGGTGCGGGGGGAGCGGCGCGATCGTGGAGGGGCGGCGCGGGGGGAGCGGCGCGATCGTGGGGGAGCGGTGCGATCGGGAGGGCGGCGCGGGGGCAGCGGTGCGGGAGGGGATCGTGGCGCTTTAGGCTGGGGGCATGTTATCTGGGAGTGCGTGGGTCTGGGTTGTGGTGGCGCTGATCGCCATCGTGGGCGTGGGGATTGCGATTGCGCTGGTGAGGAGGTCGGGAGGGCGGAAGTCAACCGGTCCGGGGCGGGCAATCGGCGCGGGCAAGGTCGCAGCGAGTACCCCGGCGGAGGACCACCTGCCAGGCCCCGATGCCCCGGCGGAGGACCACCCGCCAGGCCCCGGCGCCCCAGAGTCCGGCGCGGGGCGCCTTGTCCGACTGCGTGCGCGGCTCGCGGGATCGTCCTCCTCGCTGGGGCGGGCGCTGCTCGCCGTGCTGTCGCGCGATCGGCTCGAGCAAGACGACTGGGACGAGCTGGAGGAGACCCTCCTCCTCGCCGATGTCGGCGCCGACGCTGCGACGCAAATCCTCGATAACCTGCGCACACGCCTGCGCGTTGAGGCCGAGGCCACCCCCGACCCCGCTCAGGCCCTCCGCGAGGAGATCGAACACGCCCTCGACATCGGCGTCTCCCGCGAGATCCGTTCCGCAGGTGAAGATGCCCCCGGCGTCATCCTCGTGGTCGGAGTCAACGGGACGGGGAAGACGACAATGATCGGTCGCCTCGCCCGTCTCCTTGTCGCCGAGGGAAAGACGGTCCTGCTGGGAGCTGCCGACACCTTCCGAGCCGCCGCGGGTGAACAGCTTGCTACCTGGGCCAATCGCGTCGGAGTTGAGGTCGTTGGCGGACCTGAAGGCGCCGACCCGGCCTCCGTCGCCTTCGAGGCGATCAAAACAGGCATCGAGAAACAGGTCGACACCGTCATCATCGACACCGCTGGCCGCCTCCAGAACAAGGCGAACCTCATGGACGAGCTCGGCAAGATCGTCCGCGTCGCATCCCGCCAAACCCCCATCACCGAGGTTCTCCTAGTCCTCGACGCGACAACCGGCCAAAACGGCCTCACCCAGGGACGGGTCTTTTCCGAGGTCGCCGATGTGACCGGAATCGTCCTGACCAAGCTCGACGGCTCAGCCAAGGGTGGGATTGTCCTCGCCGTCCAGGCTGCGCTCGGTGTGCCGGTCAAACTCGTGGGCCTAGGAGAAGGCCCCGACGATCTCGCCCCCTTCGACCCCGCCGTCTTCGCCGAGGGTTTGGTGGGCTAGGTGACCACCCCTCCCGCATTGTCCGAGGTAATCGACCCCGGCTGGGCCCGCGCGCTCGCGCCAGTCGAGGAGCAGATCCACGCGATGGGCTGCTTCCTTCGCCAGGAAATGGCCGAGGGGCGGCGCTACCTTCCCTCCGGAGCGAACGTCCTGCGCGCCTTCACCTTCCCGTTTGACGAGGTCAAGGTCCTAATCGTGGGGCAGGACCCGTACCCGACTCCCGGACATGCCATGGGGCTGTCTTTCTCCGTCCCCGCGGATGTGCACGCTTGGCCCCCGTCGCTCGCCAATATCCTCGCTGAGCTGCGAGAAGACATCGGCTGCCCCTTCCCCCGCTCGGGCGATCTCACGCCTTGGGCTGAGCGCGGTGTCATGCTGCTCAACAGGGTCTTGACTGTCCGCCCGGGCAGCCCCGCCTCGCACCGCAACAAGGGCTGGGAAGAGGTGACAGCCTGCGCCATCGACGCACTCGTCGCCCGCCCCGCCCCGCTCGTCGCCATCTTGTGGGGCAACGACGCGCGCAGCCTCGCCCCCCGCCTTGGCCAGGTGCCGCACATCGCCTCGGCCCACCCCTCGCCCCTCTCCGCCAGCCGAGGCTTCTTCGGCTCCCGCCCCTTCTCCCGCGCCAACGCCCTCCTCGCCGAACGCGGCGCACCCCCCGTCGACTTCTCCCTCCCGTAGTGCGAAACACGGTGGGTCGCGCGCCCCCCGTCGACTTCTCCCTCCCGTAGTGCGAAACACGGTGGGTCGCGAAATGACACGGATGTGATTTAGCGCGTACGATGGCGGAAGGCGGCCCGGGTGGGTCGCTCACCGTCACGCGAAGGAGGGCCCATGCAGGCCACGACAGCCCGTCCCGCTGCCGCGACCAACTTGTCCGAGCGCGACCAGCAGATCCTCATGTTCGAGCGACAGTGGTGGCGCTTCGAGGGGTCAAAGGAACAGGCCATCACCTCGCTCTTCGGGCTCGAGGTGGGCACGTACTACCAGGTCCTCGCCGCGATTGTCGACACCGAAGAGGCACTCGCCTTCGACCCTCACCTGACCAAGAGACTGCGTCGCATGCGTGAGACAAGGCAGCGCGCACGCTCGGCGCGCCGTCTTGGTCCGCCATCGTCCGGGTGATTGGCGTTAGCCTGGGGCGGTGAGCAAGAGGTATCCGTACCCGCGCGACGAGTTTGACAACGCCGACGCGGCAAGCCGACCCAAGGAAGTTCATGCCGCCCGCCGGACCACATGGTCGAAGGTGTGGCCCTTCATCGTCGTCATTGTCGTGGTTCCTGTCATGGCTTTTGGCGTTGTGAAGTTCATCGCGTCGTGGAACGACCCCGCCAACAACGAACCCCTGGACACCGAGGCCGCGCCGACCGTGACACAGACCCTCACGGACACGGCGACGGCGCCCGGACCTGAGGTGACACCGGGGGAGGACGATCCGACGGAGCCCGCCGCCACCGAGGTCGCCAACACCCTCAAGCCTCCGGATCGCACGCTTCCCGTGGTAATCCTCAACGCCAAGGGCGAGTCGGGCCTGGCGGCAAAGGCGCAGACCTTGCTGCGGACGGACTCGTGGGCTGACGTGTCGGTCGCTGACTACCGCGGCGAGGCGACGGATGGCCTCTCGACGGTCTACTACGCCAAGAAGGCTCAGCTTTCCTCGGCCCGGGTGATCGCGGGGATTCTTCAGGTCGACACGATTAAGAAGGACAAGAGACAGACCAACGGTGGTGCCATCACCGTGATCCTGCGCCAGGACTACATCGTCCCCACGGTGATCGACTAACGACGCAGGTCAGCACTCCTTTTGGCGGGCCAGTGGACTCTGCGCGGCCCTGACCATCGGAGTGTCGCAGCTTGCACTCTCGGCTGGAGAGTGCTAACCATGATCTAGCACTCTTCGTAGGGGAGTGCCAACGACGCCGAGGGGTGAGGGCCCCGGACGGCTGCGGGACGTGAGCGCAGACGGCCAGGCCCGTCCGTCGCGGGCACCTGACGGCGTGACGTCCACAACCTGAAACGGATCATCCGCATGGCCAAAATCATTTCCTTTGACGAGGATGCCCGCCGGGGCATGGAGCGGGGCTTGAACATCCTCGCTGACACCGTCAAGGTGACCCTCGGCCCCAAGGGCCGCAATGTTGTCCTGGAGAAGAAGTGGGGCGCCCCCACGATCACGAACGACGGCGTGTCGATCGCCAAGGAGATCGAGCTCGAGGATCCTTTCGAGAAGATCGGAGCCGAGCTGGTCAAGGAAGTCGCCAAGAAGACTGACGACATCGCCGGTGACGGCACGACCACTGCCACCGTCCTCGCCCAAGCGTTGGTCCGCGAGGGCCTGCGCAACGTGGCGGCTGGCGCGAATCCGATTGCCCTCAAGCGTGGAATCGACAAGGCGGTCGAGGCCGTCGTCGATGCCCTGCTGGAGCAGGCCAAAGAGGTCGAGACCAAGGAAGAAATCGCCGCAACGGCTGCGATCTCTGCCGGCGATCAGGCGATCGGCGACCTCATCGCCGAGGCTATGGACAAGGTCGGCAAGGAAGGCGTCATCACGGTCGAGGAGTCCAACACCTTCGGCCTTGAGCTCGAACTCACCGAGGGGATGCGCTTCGACAAGGGGTTCTTGTCGATGTACTTCCTCACCGATGCTGAGCGCCAAGAGGCCGTCCTCGAGGATGTCTACGTCCTGCTCGTTGAGTCCAAGATCTCGGCAGTCAAGGACCTGCTCCCCGTCCTGGAGAAGGTCTCCCAGGCTGGCAAGCCTCTCGCCATCATCGCCGAGGACGTCGAGGGCGAGGCCCTGGCGCTCCTGGTCGTCAACAAGGCACGCGGCTCGTTCAAGTCGGTGGCCGTCAAGGCTCCGGGCTTCGGCGACCGCCGCAAGGCGATGCTCCAGGACATGGCGATCCTCACCGGCGCCACCGTCATCTCGGAGACCGTGGGTCTCAAGCTCGAAAACGCGACGCTCGACATGCTGGGCCAGGCCCGCAAGGTCGTTGTCACGAAGGACGAGACGACGATCGTTGACGGAGCTGGCGACGCCGAGCAGATCTCCGGCCGGGTCTCCCAGATTCGCGCCGAGATCGAGGCCTCCGATTCCGACTACGACCGCGAGAAGCTTCAGGAGCGTTTGGCCAAGCTTGCCGGCGGCGTGGCCGTCATCAAGGCAGGTGCCGCGACCGAGGTCGAGCTCAAGGAGCGCAAGCATCGGATCGAAGACGCCGTTCGCAACGCCAAGGCAGCCGTGGAGGAGGGGATTGTCGCCGGTGGCGGCGTGGCCCTAATGAACGCGACCGCCGCGGCCTTCGCCAAGGTTGATCTCGAGGGTGACGAGCGGATCGGCGCGGAGATTGTTCGCAAGGCCGCTGACGCCCCGCTCAAGCGGATCGCGGAGAACGCGGGCCTCGAAGGCGGCGTTGTCGCTGAGCGCGTGCGCGGCCTTGCCGCAGGTCAGGGCCTCAATGCCCAGACCGGCGAGTATGAGGACCTCATGGCGGCCGGCATCGCTGACCCCGTCAAGGTCACCCGCTCCGCACTGCAGAATGCCGGCTCCATCGCCGGGCTGTTCCTCACGACCGAAGCGGTCGTCGCGGACAAGCCGGAGAAGACCCCGCCGGCTCCAGCCGGTGGCGGCGACATGGGAGGCATGGACTTCTAGTCTGATCGAAGGATTCTGCCTGGGGTCCGACAGGTCCCCAGGCGGAATCCTTAGGTAGAATCCTTTGCATGGCAGACGCGAAGTCCCCGATCCGCGTCGGCATCGTCGAAGATGAGGGCCTCCTCCGGTCGATGCTGACCGACCTCGTCGATGAGAACCCTCGCATGAGGGTGGTTGCGACAGCAGCTGGTGCCACCGACGCGCGATCCGCACTGACCCCCGGCAGTGTTGACGTTGTCCTCATGGACGTCGAGCTCGGCGATGGCAATGGCGTGGCGCTCGGTGTAGCCCTCCAGCGTGCGGCCCCTGACACCGTCATCATTCTCCTCTCGAGCCACGATGTCATGGAGCTGGTCCTCTCGATCGGCAACAACGTCTCGCGCCCGTGGTCCTACCTCTCGAAACGGTCATCGGTCACCCGCGAGATCCTCTACCGCGCGATCGAGGCCGCAAGTCTCGGCGATGTCACCCTTGACCCCGAGCTCCTCGACCGCTCCTCGCCGCGCGAGGGAATGCCGATGGCGAACCTCTCCGGCGCCCAGCTCCAGGTCCTGCGACTCGTGGCCCAGGGTTTCTCCAACGCCTCGGCCGCTGAGCTTCTCGGCCTCTCGCGCCGCTCCGTAGAGAACCACCTCCAGGCGATCTACAAGGAGCTTGGCATCACCTCCGCAGAAGCCTCCCCCCGTGTCGCCGCTGTCCTTCAGTTCATCCAGTAAACGGCCCGGGCCTAACAGGGCGCACGATGACGGCACCCGGCCCAGGCGGCAAAGTCACCCCTGAATCCAACGACAGACTCGCCGTCATCGAGGCTGGGCTGGTCACTCTCGCCTTCTTCGCTCTCGTCGCCTTCACCCAGTGGGTGACCTTCGCGGTCATGGGGGTGGGGTTCGTTGGTCGAGAGGCCAGCTTTTCCGAGGCCGTGGCCACCTTGGGGATCTCCTTGGTCCCATCAGGAGCCGTAATCGTCCTATTTGCCTGGGTGGGGGGAACGCGGTGGGGCCTGGGAAGGCGTGCGGTCGCGCTGCTCGTCTTCCCACTCTTGGGTTCCGCAGGTCGGCTGGCTGGCTTGCGGCTTCACTGGGGTGAGGAGCTTTCCGGACTTCCGGCCGTCGCCGAGTTGGCGAACGGGCTGGTGGCGCCGCTGTTAGCCCTGGTCATCGGCCTCTACTACGTCGACGCTCAAGAGCGCGCACGCCGGATCCAGCGGCTCATTGCCCAGCGTGAACTCGAAGCACAGCGGGCGCTCGGCGACTTGCAAGCAGAGGAGCTGCGGGTTCGGCAGGAGGTGTCCCACGCCCTGCACGGGCGCATTCAGCAGAGGCTCGTGTTCATCGCGGCTCGACTCGCCGCCATCGTCCCCTGGGCGGAGCGGGACGACGATGCCTCAAAGGCGACCGAGCTACGCGAGCTGGTCGAGGAGGTGGATGAGCTGCGGGAGACGGCGGTGCGCGAACTGAGCCACCATCTCTACCCGACGGGGCTCGACATTGGGCTCCACGCGGCGATTCAGCTCTACCTAGCGCGGCTTCCTGCGGCGATCGCCGTCACCCACGAGGTGTCCGACGCGGCTGCCGAGGTGGACGATGTCACGAACCCTCAGCTCTCGACGGCTGACCGGTTCCTCCTGGTCAGCGTCCTAGAGGAGGGGGTGACGAACGCCGTCAAGCACGGGAGGGCAACCCAGGTGCATGTTGGTCTCGACCTTGCTGAGGTCGAAGACGCTCCGGCGCTCGTCGTCGAGGTTCGCGACAATGGCCTCACCGAAGTTGGGAGCGAGATCAGCCCCTTGTCCTCCCTGGCTCGCCTGCGCGCCCGCATGGAGAGCCGAGGAGGAGGGCTTGCCCTGGTCCGCTCCGAGCACGATGACGGCGCGACCCTCAGGTTCTGGTTGCCCAGACCCCTTACCGATTAGCCGGTCGCGAAGAGGCGCATGGCCTGGTCTTCGGCAGCGGCGTAGGTCGAGCCGGCGGCCGCAAGAGCCGCGTTGATCTGGGTCAAGCAGGTTTCCACCTGCTGCTGCGTGGACTGCCACTGCTCGGCGACCGACGCGAAGGCGTTGTGCGCGGCGCCGGTCCAGCTCCCCTGGAGGTTGCGGAGCTGCCCCATGAGGGAGGCTACCTCGGAGGAGATGATCCCGATGGACCGATGGACACCAGCGGAGGCGGTGGTGATGAGTTCAGAGTTGACTTGATACGTGGACATGGGTGTTCCTTTTCGTCTTGTGACGTTGTGGGGCCGGAACCGGGCGGGACCCGGAGGACCGGCGTTGACTTCCACGACGCTAGCCGCGAGTGGGGACACGCCGCTTGCAGCCGGCGAAAACCTGTGGATAACTCGTTATCCACAACGCGTTTCCCCAGGAACAGGTTCACCTTTCGGCTTTGGGCGAGTCGTTTTCGCTCCAGGCACGCCGCTTTGGGCGCGTCACTCTGGGCGGGCCAGAGGTAGGTCGAGGCGGAAGGTGGCGCCGCCTCCGGGGGTGGGGACTAGGAGGACCCGACCTCCGTGGGCTTCAACCACGGAGGCGACGATCGCGAGGCCCAGGCCCGATCCCCCTCCTGACCTGCGTGAACGCGAGGCGTCGAGGCGGTAGAACCGCTCAAAGACCCGGTCGGCTTCCTCGGGAGGAATACCCGGACCGTGGTCGCGAACCTCTATGACAGCCCATTGGGAGTCCTCGGAGCCGTGTTCCATCCGAGCCTCTATCTCGACGGGGGTCCCACTCGGGGTGTGACGTGCTGCGTTGCCCGCGAGGTTGGCCATGACTTGACGCAAGCGCTCCTCGTCGCCGGGGACGTGAAGGCCAGGGCCGTCATCGTCCGTGGGGGGAAGGGTGAGGGTGACGGGACGGGTGGGGTCAAGGGCGCGCAGGTCAGCGGCAGCGTCGGTGGCGAGGACCGCGAGGTCGACCTGCTCACGGCGCAGGCCACGACCCTCATCGAGGCGCGTGAGCTGGAGGAGGTCAGCGACGAGGGAGCCCATGCGGGTGGCCTCGTCCTCCATGCGGCGCATGGCGCTCGCGAGTTCCTGGGCGTCGGCGAGTGCGCCCATGCGGTAGAGCTCGCCGTAGCCGCGGATCGCCGCGAGCGGGGTGCGCAGCTCATGGGAGGCGTCGGAGACGAAGCGGCGCATCTTGTCCTCGGCGGCGCGCTGGGCATCGAAGGAGGATTCGATTTGGGTGAGCATCGTGTTGAGCGAGTCGGTGAGGCGGCCAACTTCCGTCCCGGATTTCGAGGGGGGGACACGTTGGGAGAGGTCGCCGGCAGCGATGGCACCGGCCGTCGCCTCAACTGCCCGCAGTGGGCGCAGCGAGCGGCGGACCAGTGCAAATCCCAGGAGACTCGCGACTGCGGCGACAGACAGGGCCGTCGAGACAATGATGCCGCGCATGCGGGCGAGGGTCTCGTCGACTTGGTCCAGGGGAGTCCCGACGGCGAGCATCCCGCTCTCGAGGAAGTCCTGATAGCGCATGGCGAGCACCCTCCACGAGCCGCGTCCGGTCGCGGCGACCTCGGTGAAGGGGAGGTTGGCGATGACGTTCTCGTCCTCCCAGGTGAGGGTGAGGTTCGGCGGCGGGAGGGAGAGCCAACGATTGTCGGGCCACTGGCCCAGCTGTTCCCCCGTCGGGGCGAAGTCCATGATGACGTAGTCGGTCGGGGTGTTGGTCGAGAACGTGAACTGCGACGGCCCGGGCTCGGCGAGGCTGGACAGCGCGGTGTGGAGGCGCTCGTCGACCTGGGCCATGAGGTTGGAGCGCAGGAGCACGGTTGAGAAGGTGCCGGCCACCGTGAGCCCCGCGACCAGCAGAATCGCAAGGATTGCGGCGAGCCGGATCGACAGGGGGAAGCCCTGGCGGGGGGGTGGGGTGGGGTTGGGGTTGGGTTGAGGTGGGGGAGGGGTGGGGTCGGGCTCCGGGGCCGGGTCGGTGGGGTCGGACTGGGAGTGGGGGCGGCTCATCGCTTTTCCTCCCGGGGGAGGCGGAGCACGTAGCCGACGCCGCGTCGAGTGTGAATGAGGTGCGGAAGGGGAGTGCCGTCATCGTCCGTGATATGGACTTTGCGGCGAAGGTAGGAGACGTAGGACTCGACGATGTTGGTGTCGCCGACCCAGCCGTACTCCCAGACATGGTCGATGATCTGGGCTTTTGACAGCACGCGGCCCGTGTTGAGCATGAGGTAGCGCAGGAGCTTGAACTCGGTGGGGGAGAGGTCAATGAGGCGGCCGGCGCGGCGCACCTCGTGCGCGTCCTCGTCAAGCTCGAGGTCCTCGTAGCGCAGGATCGCCTCGTCCTCGACGACCTGGGGTCCGCGGCCGGTGCGGCGCAAGACCGCGCGGATCCGGGCGACCACCTCTTCGAGGCTGAAGGGCTTGGTCACGTAGTCGTCGCCGCCGACGGTGAGTCCCGCGATCTTGTCGGCGGTCTCATCCCGGGCGGTGAGGAAGAGCACCGGGACGCTGAGCCCGCGGTCGCGCAGGGCGCGGGTCACGGTGAATCCGTCCATGTCAGGGAGCATGACATCGAGGACCATGAGGTCGGGTTCCTCCTTCTCGACGGCCCGCAGCGCCTGCCGCCCGGTCGCGGCTGACTCGACCTCGAACCCGGCGAACCTCAGCGAGGCGGCCAGCAGGTCGCGAATGTTGGGCTCGTCATCGACCACCAGAAGGCGTGCACGCTCTTGAGACATGCCCCCATTGTGCCCCGCCTCCCTGGGAGTTTCCCGAACGCCCCCTGAAAGCCCCACGAAGGATTGGTGGGTGGGCTAGGTGATCTTGAGTGGCTTGGACTTCTTGGTGACGGGGAGGTAGCCGGCCTTGGAGACGGTGACCTTGACCTGCACCTTCTTGTTGAGGGCGGCCTTCTTCGGGGTGTAGGACGGCTTCTTGCCGACCTTCCCGGCGACCGGCTTGCCCCCGACGTACCACTGGTAGGCGACCTTCACCTTCTTGGTCTTCGCCGTGACCTTCGCCTTGAGTTTTGCCCCTGCCTGGGCAGGAATCGCAAGGCGCACCTTGACACCCTTGACCTTGGGCCCGGTGATCTTCGCCACCGTCGATTTGATGGTCTGCGTGGCCTGGCCCGGCTTGCTCAGCCACATCTTCACGGTGATCCTCTTGCCGACGTCCACGGCCTTGACCTTGTACTGGGCCTTCGTCGCGCCCTTGATCGCCTTGTTGTTGCGGTACCACTGGTACTTCGCAGTCGACCCGCTCGTCGGCAACGGAGCCTTGAGTATGGTCCCCTTCTTAGCAATCTTCGGAAGGACGATGGCGGAGCTCGTTTTCGGGGCGTTGATGGGAACGACTACCGGGATCTCTGGCTCGACCTTACGGTCCGTTCGCGGGGTGAGCCACTGAGGCCACAGCCCATCTCCCGTGACCAGCACAGCCGCATGCAGCGTCGAGCCAGCGTCATCGTCCTGGAGGGTCCGCTGGTTCCCGGTCCCCACGATCTTGTGATTGCGCACCCAGGTCGTCGAGTAGGTCCACGGGTCCTTAGACCACTGCTTCTTAGCCCAGTCAGACGCCTCAACGCTAAGGACCTCGCCCACCTTAGGCTTGCCCGTGATCACAGCCCCGGCAGGTTCTTGGGTGAAGGAGGGGCGTTCTGTCAGTGAGAGGGTGACCGGGGTGGTCTTTCCGACTTCCACCTCAATGATCGCTTCGGCTCCGACCTCAGCGCGGAGGCCTTCGTACCAGTCCTGCCAGTAGCCTTCGGTCCGCTCTTGGAGGGCGTAGACCCCGGCTGGGAGCGAGGAGATCCTGTTGGTGAGTTCGCCCGTCGAAATCTCATCACCCTGACCAGTCTCGACGTTGGTCCACCTAATGATGGGTGCCTTGCGGGAACCGCCCATATTGCTGTTCGCGAGGGTCACGAGGATCGCACCAGCAGGACCCAGGGTGATCGTGCCAACGTCCTTCGAGGAGCCGGAAGCGGGTGAGGTGAGAGACGTGAACGCGCCGTCAGCGAGTTGGATCGTGTCGGAGATGTCACCGAGCCAGGTCTCGGCGTACCCGGGGTGTTGGGCCACTACTGTCACGGTGTCGGACGGTGTGATCCCCGGGATCGTGAAGGTGCCGTCCGGTTCTGCCAGAGATGGCTGACCCTCAACGATCCATGTCCTGGTCGACTCCGAATAGCGGCGGACGGTAACGCTGGTCTGTGGCACACTCCCACCGCTGGGCAGGGCAACACGGCCCGTGATGGTGGCACCGACTCGGAAGGGGTTGGCAATTGAGAACGTCGCTTCCCCCAGAGGTGCGGTGAACTGTCCGGCGACAAAGTCAGAGGTCTTGTATGGCTTCGACGTGGCGGGATCCAGACGAGCACCGCCGCTGACCTGCGGGTAGTATGTGGAGCGGCCGAAGTGGACAAGGGCGTAGGTTTCCCCGGGGACCGTTGAGAAGTAGACGGACTCTCTTTCATCGTCGTGTGGAAAGAGGAGGCCGGCCTCAGAGAACGACTGGATGCCGACCGACTCCTCGTCGACAGCGGTCCACGTGCCTGAGGGTTGTTCGTGGAAAAGAGCCACCAGAGCATAGGAGGAGCCCGGGATCGTAATCCGAAGGCCTTGGGGATGCCGCACCGTCGCGGAGATCGTCAGGTCAGCCGCTGTAAGTGGGCCGATGATGTGCTTCCGGGCCACGCGCTCGTCAATCTGCACCGTGAGGTGGGGAGGATGGTCGGCGATCTCAAGCAGGTAGCACTTTCCCACCGAGCCCTTGAGGGCGAAGACACTGTCCGCGTCGGTCCAGGTGTAGGCGGTATCCCAGAAGCCATCAACAATGATGCCCCGAGCGGTGTCGGGGTCGCTTCCGCACGCGACGCTCAAAATGGTGACGATCAGCGACCCTCCCTTGTTGGTGCCGCGGTAGGGGCTGCCATCCTCCGCGAGGATCGTGCCGCTGATGGTGGCCCATTCAACGTCTTCGGAGCCAGCACCTTGGGCCGGCGCGACGCCGAGGCCTGCTAGGCCGAGGCAGAGGGATCCGGTGATGAGGCCGGCGACAAGCCGCTGCGAGTGAAGGGATGGGGTCGAGGTCATGGTGGCCATCCTTGGCGTAACGCTCTGCGCCCGCTGCGCCCCGATCGAGCATCCGGCCAGGCGCGTCCGCGGACAATTCCAGGGCCACGCTACCGCAGTCTGTCCGGCGCCCGCCAGCAAGACCCGGCGCTTCGGGAAAGGGATGCACAACCGTGACCACAGCGCAAGGATCCCCCCGAAACGCAGGCGAGGCCCGCCATCGTCCGACAAACAAGGCGCGGAAGCCCCCCAAAGGTCAGCTTGGTACGCTCCACGCCGATTCCGGCGCCTTGGCCCCGTGTTGCCGCAGGTCACAGCGTCGAGCGAGAACGGCCCCTGGGCCGAAGTGGGCGCAAACGTACCGCAGTGACCTTTGCCTGGTGGGGGAGGGGCTATACTGGCGCGCGTGCTGCGAATCCTGGTCGCTGTATCCACCGAGCGCGCGGGCTGAGGTCCGACGAGCCTCCCTCTCGCGCGCACCCTCCACCGCCATGGCCGACGGAGGGTTTTTTTGTGGCCAATCATCATCGACTAGGACAGGACGAAAGGGGCCAAGGACCCATGACAAAACCTATGCTGACCGGCGCTGAAGCCATCATCCGATCGCTGGAGAACCTAGGGGTCGAGGTGATCTTCGGGATCCCCGGCGGGATGATCCTGCCGACCTACGACCCGCTCTACGCCTCGACCAAGCTGCGGCACATCCTCGTGCGGCACGAACAGGCCGCGGGGCACGCCGCCTCGGGATACGCCCGGGTGACGGGGCGGGTGGGAACCTGCATGGCGACCTCGGGGCCGGGCGCAACCAACCTCATCACCGCGTTGGCGGACGCGAACGTGGACTCAGTCCCGGTGGTGGCCATCACGGGGCAGGTCCCCGCGGGGGTCGTCGGGACGGACGCCTTCCAGGAGGCGGACATTGTCGGAGCGACGATGCCGCTGGCCAAGCACTCCTTCTTCATTGCCGATCCCGCCCAGATTCCAGCGACCCTCGCAGCGGCGTACCACATCGCCGGGACGGGGCGGCCGGGCGTGGTCGTCGTTGACATCACCAAGTCAGCTCAGGCGACCGAGGTGCCCTTCGACCCGGACGTCACGCTCGACCTTCCGGGGTACAAGCCGCGGCTCACCCCGCACAAGAAGCAGATCCGCCAGGCTGCCGACATGATTGCCCAGGCGCGCAGGCCCGTGCTGCTGGCGGGCGGCGGCACCATCATCGCTGGTGCTTCAGCCGAACTGGTGGCCCTCGCCGATGAGTCGAAGGCCCCGGTGGTCACGACACTCATGGCGCGCGGGGCCATCTCCGACCTGCACCCGGCGAACCTCGGGATGCCGGGAATGCACGGTACCGTGGCGGCGGTCGCAGCCCTGCAACGGTGCGACCTCATCATCGCGGTGGGGTGCCGGTTCGACGACCGGCTCACGGGCAAGACCTCAAGCTTCGCAACGACCGCCAAGGTCATCCACATCGACATTGACCCCGCGGAGATCGGGAAGAACCGGGCGGTGGACATCCCGATCGTCGGAGACGCCAAGGAGACGCTCGCCCTCATCACGAACGAGCTTGCCGACCACCCCACGAGGAGCGACCTTTCCTCCTGGTGGAAGCAGGTCAACCACTGGCGCGAGACCTACCCGCTGGGATACCCCGAGCCCAGCGACGGACGGCTTGCCCCTCAGCACGTCATCGAACGGATCGCGGCCCTGGCGGGTGACGATCCCATCTTCGCCACGGGAGTCGGCCAACACCAGATGTGGGCCGCCCAGTTCCTCCCCCTCCAGGGGCCGCGCCGGTGGCTCACCTCCGGCGGACTCGGAACCATGGGCTACGGCACTCCCGCCGCGATGGGAGCGAAAGTCGGGCGTCCCGAGGCCAATGTCTGGGCGATCGATGGCGATGGCTGCTTCCAGATGACCGGCCAAGAGATCGTCACCTGCGCCCTCAACAACATCCCCATCAAGGTCGCCATTATCAACAACTCGAGCTTGGGGATGGTCCGGCAGTGGCAGACGCTCTTCTACGGCAGCCGCTACTCCAACACGGACCTCAACACCGGCTCCGACACGGCGATGATCCCCGACTTTGTCAAGCTCGCCGAGGCCTGCGGCTGCGTGGGTCTGCGCTGCGAGAAGCCCGAAGACGTGGACGCGACCATCCAACAAGCCAACGAGATCAACGATCGCCCCGTCATCGTCGACTTCCAGGTCTCGCGGGACGCGATGGTCTGGCCGATGGTCGCGGCCGGCGCCTCAAACGACGACATCCAATACGCCCGCGGGATCGCCCCGTCCTGGGACCGCGAGACCGTTTAGGAGAACATCATGGCTCAGCACACTTTGTCGGTCCTCGTCGAGAACAAGCCCGGCGTCCTGGCCCGCGTGTCCGGCCTGTTCGCCAGGCGCGGCTTCAACATCACTTCGCTCGCGGTCGGCCCAACCGAACGGCCGGAAATCTCCCGGATCACGGTCGTCGCCGAGGTCGCTGACACCCCGCTCGAACAGATCACCAAGCAGCTCAACAAGCTGATCAACGTCATCAAGATCACCGAACTGAGCCGCGAAGCCTCGGTCCAGCGAGACCTCCTGCTCGTCAAGGTCAAGGCCGTCGGCGCCACTCGCCACGAGGTCATCGAGATCGCTGACCTCTTCCGCGCGCGGGTTGTCGACGTCGCCCCAGACTCTTTGGTCATCGAGGCGACCGGCACCGACCGCAAGCTCACCGCAATGCTGCAGCTCCTGACCCCCTTTGGGATCCGCGAGCTCGTCAAGTCCGGTACCGTCGCCATCGTGCGTGGTTCGAAGTCCTTCACCGACAAAACGGACCGCTCAGCCCGCGACGGCTGAAATCTGATAGAACACAACCAACCCGCATACCAACGAACGAAAGGCTCAACTCCCGTGGCGCAACTTCTCTACGACGACGATGCCGATCTTGCCATCATCCAAGGCCGCAAGGTCGCTGTCATCGGCTATGGCTCCCAAGGCCATGCCCACGCCCTCAACCTGCGCGACTCCGGTGTCGATATCCGCGTCGGGCTAGCTGACGACATCAAGGCTCGCGAGCGCGCAACCGCCGCCGGTCTGACGGTCCTCGACACCGCCGATGCGGCCGCCTGGGCAGACGTCCTCATGCTCCTGGTCCCCGACCACATTGCCCGCGGTGTCTACGCCCGCGACATCGCCCCCACCTTGAAGGATGGCGACGCGATCTTCTTCGCGCACGGCTTCAACATCCGCTTCGGCTACATCGCCCCGCCCCCCGGCGTTGACGTCGCCATGGTCGCCCCCAAAGGCCCCGGCCACCTGGTGCGTCGCGAGTTCGCCGACGGCCGCGGCGTGCCCGTCCTCATCGCTGTCGAGCAGGACGCAACCGGCCGCGCCTTCGAGCTCGCCAAGTCCTACGCCAAGGCAATCGGCGGCCTGCGCGCCGCTGGCCTGCGCACCACCTTCGCCGAGGAGACCGAGACTGACCTCTTCGGTGAGCAGGCGGTGTTGTGCGGCGGCATCACTCACCTGGTCCAAGCCGCCTACGAAACGCTGACCGAGGCCGGCTACCAGCCAGAAATCGCCTACTTCGAGGTCCTTCACGAGCTCAAGCTCATCGTGGACCTCATGTACGAGGGCGGCATCTCCAAGATGCGTTGGTCGGTGTCCGACACCGCCGAGTGGGGCGACTACGTCGCCGGCCCGCGCATCATCGACGCCGCTGTCAAGGCTCGCATGGGCGACCTGTTGACTGACATCCGGTCCGGCGCGTTCGCCGCCCGCTTCATCGCCGACCAGGACGCCGGCGGCCCCGAGTTCAAGGCCCTGCGCGCCGCCGGTGAGGCTCACCCCATCGAGGCAGTCGGCCGTGAGCTGCGCAAACTCTTCGCGTGGGTCAAGCCGCAGGACACGGACTACGTCGAAGGCTCCGTCGGAGGCTGAAGCGTGCCCAACATCGATCTTGCCGTCATCGGAGGCGACGGCATCGGCCCCGAGGTGGTCGCCGAGGCCCTGCGCGTCCTAGGCGCGGTGCTCGCCGACTCTTCTCTCGCCATCGTCCCCACTCACTACGACCTAGGCGGCGCACGATGGCGGCGCACCGGTGAGGTGTTAACCGACAGTGAGCTTGACTCGCTTTCGCGTCACGACGCGATTTTGCTAGGCGCGGTCGGGGACCCTGAGGTGCCCTCTGGCGTGCTCGAGCGGGGGTTGTTGCTAAAGCTGCGGTTTGCTTTTGACCACTACATCAACTTGCGGCCGTCGCGGCTCTACCCGGGGGTGGCCTCACCTTTGGCTTGCCCTGGGGATGTTGATTTTGTTGTGGTGCGTGAGGGGACCGAGGGGCCCTATGTCGGTAACGGCGGGTCGGTCCGGCTGGGCACTCCCCAGGAGATTGCGACCGAGGTGTCGGTCAACACATGGTTTGGGGCGTTGCGGACGGTGCGGGATGCTTTCACCCGCGCCGCCGCGCGGCCCCGGCGAAAGGTGACGCTGGTTCACAAGCACAATGTGCTGGTGCATGCCGGGCATTTGTGGCGGCGGGCCTGCGAAGCGGTTGCTGTGGAGTTCCCTTCGGTGACGTGGGACTATCTGCATGTGGATGCGGCGACGATCTTCCTTGTCAACGATCCGTCGCGGTTCGATGTCATCGTGACTGACAACCTGTTTGGTGACATTCTCACCGACTTGGCGGCGGCCGTGACCGGGGGGATTGGGTTGGCAGCTTCGGGGAACATCAACCCCTCGCGGGCGTTCCCCTCGATGTTTGAGCCGGTCCATGGGTCGGCACCTGATATTGCTGGCCAGGGGATCGCGGACCCGACGGCGGCCGTGTTGTCGGCTTCGATGCTGCTGGAGCATCTGGGGTACGACGGCCCGGCTGCCGCGATTGAGCGGGCGGTGGCCGCGGACTTGGCCGAGCGAGGGTCGGGGCGACGGACAACGAGAGAGGTGGGGGACGCCATCGTCCGCCGTCTTGTGTAAGGAAAGGAACTACCATGGGTGAGTTTGAGATTCGGCGCAACCCGCATCCGACGCCGCCGGAGGAGCGCGCTGCGGCGCTCGCGAACCCGGTGTTTGGGACGCAGTTCACTGACCATATGGCGCGCGTGACGTGGACGTCGGCTTCTGGTTGGCACGACCGGCGGGTTGAGGCGTTTGCGGAGATTCCGCTCTCGCCGGCGGCGGCGGTCTTGCACTATGCCCAGGAGATCTTCGAGGGGCTCAAGGCCTATCGGCGGGATGACGGGTCGGTGTGGGCGTTTCGGGCGGGCGCGAATGCTGCGCGGTTTGTGCGGTCGGCACAGCGGATGGCGATGCCGGAGTTGTCGGTTGCGGACTTCTTGGACTCTTTGTCTGCCTTGGTGTCCGTTGATGCTGCGTGGGTGCCGTCGGGGGCCGAGACGTCGCTCTATTTGCGTCCGGTGATGTTTGCGGCCGAGCGATTCTTAGGCGTGCGGCAGGCGCGGCGCTATGAGTATTTGGTGATTGCCTCGCCCGTCGGGTCGTATTTCGCCGGGGGAGTCAAGCCCGTCTCGATTTGGGTCGAGCAGGAGACGCGCCGGGCTGGGCCGGGGGGAACTGGTTCCGCGAAGTGTGGCGGGAACTATGCGGCGGCGATGCTAGGGCAGGTGCGGGCGTACGAACACGGGTGTGACCAGGTGTTATTCCTTGAGGCCGGGGGGGGAACGGCGATCGAGGAGCTGGGTGGGATGAACGTCTTCGTGGTGCTCGACGACGGGTCAGTTGCCACGCCAGCGTTGACCGGGAGCTTCTTGGAGGGGATCACCCGGGCCTCGGTGCTTGCTCTGCTGGAGGACCGGGGGGTTTCTGTGGTCGAGCGGTCGGTGTCTTTGTCGGAGCTGTTGTCCGGGGCGGGTTCTGGGCAGGTGCGCGAGATGTTCGCCTGCGGGACCGCCGCCGTGGTGACCCCCGTGGGACGCCTGGTGGGGGAAGGGTTCGAAGTGTCGGTGGCTGGGGGTGTCCCCGGGGAGCTGACCATGTCGATCCGCGAGCAGCTAATGGGCATCCAATACGGCCGGATCGAGGACCGCTGGGGCTGGACCACCCGGTTGGCGTAGCCGCCTCACCTCGACAGACCGCTGGGGCTGGACCACCCGGTTGACGCAGCCCCGAAGCCGCCCCACCTCGACAGACCGCTGGGGCTGGACCACCCGGTTGACGCAGCCCCGAAGCCGCCCCACCTCGACAGACCGCTGGGGCTGGACCACCCGGTTGACGCAGCGGTGCCGGTCTGTTGGGGCGGCCCCCCTTGGGGCCAAGCCGGCCGCGCGCCTTGACAGCGCTAGCCTCCCCCTCCTCCGACCCGAGCCCCACCTCGACAGCGCTAGCCTCCCCCTCCTCCAACCCAAGCCCCACCTCGACAGCGCTCACCTCCCCCTCCTCCAACCCAAGCCCCACCTTGACAGCGCTCACCTCCCCCTCCTCCGGCCCAAGCCCCACCTTGACAGCGCTCACCTCCCCCTCCCTCGGCTGGCAAAGGTCAATTGTCCAGGTGCTAGCAGCCTCTCAGCTCACGCCACCATTTCGCTCACCTCGCTGACCTGCATCAACGCAAAGCGCCCAGGACCGCCAGCCGGGCAAAACCTGGACAATTGACCTTTGTGTGCGCCACGAGGCGCATGGTGGTATCCCTCGCGCAGCGGGGGCCGACTCGGAAGGAGGTCGGTGGGTCTGATGACTGACCGGAGGCCGAAAGGCTAGATGGGACCACAGCATGTCAGGAAACCAGTAGCCGTGCCCACGTGTCGGGGCGGCGTGCTGGGGGACCCGCGTGATATGGCGAAGGCCAGACTGCTTGAAGCTCAGTGTCCAGAAGGTGCAAGTCAATCGCCCGTCGGAAATCGACACGCGATGCCGACGGCGGCCCTGCCTGGTGGGCAGCAAAGACATCGGGCAACTTCCGGGGCTGGCAGCGTCGCCCAGTGAGGGCGATTAAGGACGCGGACGAGCCGCCTAAGTCATGCTCGATACGTATCACCATGACGAACGTGGGATCGCCTAAGGGGCGCGAGCCCTAGGGCGACGGAGGCCTGGTAGTAGTCGCCGGGGTCATGTCCGGCCAGGGAGGACAGGAAAGCTGTCCACAAGGCGAAGCAGGCCAGGTTGTAGGAAGACGAACCGAAAGGACGGAGGTATGCGTAATGCAAAGCGCCGAGGTCGTATTGGAGGTCTTGCGTGAACGAGGCAGGCGTGGCCTGCCAGTAGAAGGACTGTACAGGCAGATGTACAACCCGTCGTTGTACCTGATGGCGTGGGGCAAGCTCTACTCCAACAAGGGGGCGATGGCCCCTGGTGCCGACGGGTCGACCGCTGATGGCATGTCGTTTGACGTGGTCAGCAAGATCATCGAAGCGATGCGGTATCAGCGATACCGTTTCGCTGCGGTACGTCGAGTGTGGATCCCAAAGAAGAAGGGGGGTAAACGTCCGTTGGGCGTGCCCACCTGGACAGACAAGCTGGTTGGGGAGGTGGTACGCATGCTGTTGGAGGCGTACTACGAACCACAGTTTTCTGACCACTCTCACGGGTTCCGCCCCAACAGGGGATGTCAGACCGCGCTACGGCAGATTGTCCGCACGTGGAAGGCAACCACCTGGTTCATCGAAGCAGACATCCACAACTGCTTCGGGGCACTCGATCAGGATGTCATGGTCTCGATCCTGGCTGAACGCATCCACGACGCCCGGTTCCTAGAACTGGTCGACCGGATGCTCAAAGCCGGGTACCTCGAAGACTGGACATGGCAGCCCACGCTCAGCGGTACGCCGCAAGGCGGGGTCGCTAGCCCGATCTTGTCGAACATCTACCTGGACAAACTCGACAGGTACGTCCAGGACGAACTGATCCCCCAGTACACCCAAGGAGACCTCAGGGCCACCAACAAGGAGTACCAGAGGATCAAGAATCGGCTGGTCAAAGCCCGTAAGGACGGCGACCAGCCACAGGTGTTACCGGTCGCGTTGTTTGACGGTGTTGGCGTCGTTGGTTTTGACGGTGTGGGCGTGTTGAGGGGGGGGTTTGGGGGGCTGGTGGTGGTTGTGGTGCCGGGGTGGTTGTCGTTGGGGGTGA
>WQYN01000003.1 GCA_009781225.1 Micrococcales bacterium
GGGGGGGGGGGGGGGGGGGGGGGGGGGGGGGGGGGGGGGGGGGGGGGGGGTTGCAGAGGAATGCGGGATTCGGGCCCTGAGTCCCATGTCTGGGGCCGGGGTAGGCCTAAGCTAGCAGCGCAACTAGGGCGGGCGGGGACGGTGCTGGGCGCATGACCCAGGTCCCAGGCGCCGCCGGCGGATCGATCCCATGGGACGTGTAACTGTGACCGACACCAAACCCCGCTTTCCGGGTATCCCGGGCGTCATCAACGGCAACGGAGCTGTCGCCCACGTTATGAGACATGTATGCGGGGGTGTCATCGGCTATCCGATCACTCCCAGCACCGAAATCTCCGAGACCTTCGAGGCCTACCGGGCCGAGGGCCAGATCAACGTGTGGGGGAAACACCCCTTCTTCGTCGAGGCGGAGGGCGAACACTCCGCGCAATCCGGGGCGCTTGGCGCGGCCCTGACCGGGGGAAACTACGTTTCCAACGCCTCCTCCTCGCAGGGAATCCTCTACGCGCTGGAGTCCCACTACGTGACGGTCGGCAAGAGGATCGGCGGGTTTGTCCTCCAGGTCGCCGCCCGCGTGGTGACCCGCCACTCCCTCAACGTCATGGCGGGACACGACGACATCTACGCCCTGTTGCCCTCCGGCTACACCGTGCTGTTCGGCTCAAGCCCGCAGGAGGCCGCTGACCTCGCCGCGATCTCCTACCGCGTCGCCGCGCTCAGCCTCATCCCCGTCGCCAACACCTTCGATGGCTTCGCGACCTCCCATGTCATGACGGAGGTGGACCTCCCCGAGCCGGAGCTGCTGCGCGAGTACCTCGGCGATCCCGCTGGTCACATCGCCTGTCCGACCGTCGCCCAGGAGCTGCTCCTGGGGGCCAAGGGCCGGATCTTCCAGCTCACCGAGTTCCTCGATCGCCACGCCGCCGACGTCCCCGAGCCCGATGCGAGCGCCCTTCGCACTCACCTTGCCGCCAATGCTGACGCCATTGAGGACGATGGCGGCGCTCACCTCCTGCCTCTCACCTTGCCTCATCTGCCCGAAGACTTGCACGGGGCCTGGCGGCGCTGCTGGCTCGGCGCTGCGACCAAGGGAACCCGCCTTCGTGTGCCCGCCCTTGTCGACCCGCACAACCCGGGGCTCACCGGGCCGGTGCAAAACCAGCCCGACTTCCAGGCCGGCTCCGCTGACCATCGCACCCACTTCGCCTCGGCCGTCCCTGGGATGGTCCGCCAGGCCATGGAGGAGTATGCGCAGCTGACCGGCCGTCGCTACACCCCCGTCATGAGGTACGGGGATGCCAATGCCGACCTCGTCATGGTGTGCCTCGGCTCGATCACCGATGACATCCGCGCCGTGCTGCCCCACCTGAAGTCCCAGGGGCTCAAGGCTGCGGTCGTCTCGGTAAAGGTCCTCCAGCCCTTCCCCGAGGCCGAGCTGATCGAGGCCCTGGCGGGGGCTAAGTCCGTGATGATTCTCGAGCGTTCGGAAGACACGGCCCTGACCCGGGCCGTCTCTCAGGCGCTGTTCCACGGTGTGGCCAATGCGGTGGACCAGAGCACCTATCCGGGGATTCCGCCGCTGGCAGTACTTCCCAAGATCACGACGGGCATCTTCGGCCTGGGCGCCCACGACGTCCAGCCGCGCCACCTAATCGCCGCCTTCAAGGCCATGGCGCATGGGACTACGGGACGGCTGGTCTACATCGGCTCCCAGTTCTTCACCAAGAGCCCCACGGATGCGGTCGCTGAGATCCAGGACAAGATGCGGGCCGCCTACCCGGAGACCGAGCTCATGGCTCTGTCCACCGGGGAGAACCCGCAGCTTCTGCCCGAGGGATCCCTAAGGATCCGCTTCCACTCGGTTGGCGGCTACGGGACGGTGGCGACTGGCAAGCTCCTCACCGACATCCTGTCGGGCCTGCTGTCGATGAACTCGAAGTCGGCGCCCAAGTACGGCTCCGAGAAGTCGGGGGCTGCGACCAACTACTACATCACGCTCTCCCCTGAGCCGGTGCTGCTGACGAACGCCGAACTCGAGGACGTCGATGTCGTCGTCGCGCCTGACCACCGGGCCTTTGCCCACACTAACCCGCTCAAGGGACTGGTGCGCGGCGGCACCTTCATCATGCAATCCGACGAGGCGCCGCTTGACGTGTGGAGCTCGCTGCCCGCCCACGCCCGCAAGACGATCCGCGAGCGGCAGATCCGCTTCCTGGTCGTCGACGCCTTCGCCGTGGCCAAGGCCCACGCTCCGACCCCTGAACTCCAGACGAGGATGATGGGCATCGCCTTCATCGGGGCCGTCATCGGCCATGTCGGGAGGATCAGCGCCGGTTCGACGCCCGAGGCGATTGACGCGCGGGTTCGCGACCAGATTGTCGCGAAGTTCGGCCGCAAGGGCGAGGCTGTCGTCGAGGGCAACATGGCGGTCATCCGCGACGGCATGAGCGCGACCCAGACGGTCGACTACAACGACGCGGCCTTTGTCGCCGTTGACTCCGAGCCGCCCGCGGCCCCGACCCACACGGCGGCCCTGTCAGCGGGGATGCTCGGGATCACCCGCCCTGCCGCCCCGACGGCCCTCTTCGACCGGGAGTACTACGAGGAGATCGTGGCCCGGCCCTTCCGCGAGGGCACCATCGGGGAGGCCCCGGTCCTGCCGGGTACGGGGTCCTTCATGCCACCGGCCTCCGGGGCTGCCAAGGACAAAGGCCTGTTCCGCCGCACCGCACCGATCTTCGATGCCGCCAAGTGCACGGCCTGCCTCGACTGCGCCTTCGTCTGCCCCGACGCGGCGATCCCAGTCACCGCCCACGAGATTGCCGATCTGCTGGCGGCCGCGATCGCCATCGTTCAAGCTCCGGCTGCGCAGGCGACGACCCTGCTGGGCAAGACGCACCAGTGGGCGGAGCGGATCCGCCAGCTCATGCGCCAAGATTCCCAGGCAGCAGACTTCCCCAAGCTTGCCCACCAGGCAGGCCAGGAGATGGCGGATGATCGGGCCGTCGCCCGGAACCTCGACGCGGTCTGCCAGGCCCTGGCCGCCTTCCCGGCCGCCCGGACCCGGCCGCTCTTCGACGCGGCGGAGAAGGCTGAGCCGGGGACCGGCGCCCTCTTCAGCGCTGTCGTTGACCCCTGGAAGTGCACGGGCTGTGCCCAGTGCGTCGAGGTCTGCGGACCCGGGGCTCTCAGCGCCGTTGACCAGGACAAGGACGTCTTTGACCTGCTCACGAGCCGTTTCGAGCGCCTCAGCGGTCTGCCTGGCACGCCAGCCCGCTTCACCAAGGGCGCGGCTGAGCCAGGTGGCGACCTCAAGCGGGTCCTGCTCGACCACCACTGCTACTACGCGATGGCTGGTGGCCACGGCGCCTGCCGCGGCTGCGGTGAGGTCACGACCTCCCGGCTGGTCTCCGCGATCTCCCGCGCCCAGGCGGACAAGCGTCGCGCCACCCACATCACCGAGCTGTCCTTCCTCACCGCGGCCCTGCGCACCAAGCTCGCGATGATCGGCGAGAAGGACCCCGCCCGCCGGGCACGCATCGAAGCAGCGGTCCACCAGCTCGACCGCAGCCTCTACTACTACGAGTCCGGCCCGACTGGGACTGGCCCCTCAGCCAACGTCATCGCGAACTCGACGGGCTGCTCGAGCGTCTACGGATCGACCCTGCCGTTCTCCTCCTTCAACGACCCGTGGGTCAACTCCCTGTTCCAGGACGCCCAACCGCTGGCCGTCGGCATCTACGAGGGCTTGTCTTCCAAGCTAGTCGACGAGGTCAAGGCCCTGCGCACAGCGAGCCTCGAACTGGAAGACGCCTACGACCCGGCCGTCCACGACACCGAGCTCGCCATCTTGTCCTGGCGGGACTTCACCGACGCCGAGCGGGCTCTGCTCCCCGCCATCCTCACGGTTTCCGGCGACGGAGCCGCCTACGACATCGGCTTCGGGGCGATGTCCCGGGCCCTGGCCTCCGGCACCCCCATCAAGGCGATTGTCCTGGACACGGGCTCCTACTCCAACACCGGCGGTCAGGCCTCGACCGCCTCCTATACCGGCCAGGACGCCGACCTCGCCCGCTACGGCAAGGCGCACACCGGCAAGCGCGAGACCCGCAAGGAGCTCGCACTCCTGGCCGCCTTCCACCCCGGCGTCTACTCCTGCGCCGTGTCCACCGCCCTCCACGGGCACTTCCTCACGACGGCCGCGCAGATGCTCGCTTACCACGACGGCGCCGCCCTCATGGTCGCCTACACGCCCTGCGGCACCGAGCAGGGCTGGGCGGAGGACCAGTCCAACGCCCGGGCGCAGCTCGCCGTCGAGACCCGCCTCCACCCCGTCTTCACCCACGACCCGCGCCGCGGACCCACCCTCGCCGAGCGCTTGGATCTCAGCGCCAATCCCGACCCGGATGAGCCCTGGACCACGGCCGCCTTGAAGTATGTGGACGATGACGGCGCGACCCAAATCCTGACCCGTCGCCTCACGCCCGCCGACCTCGCCGTGGGGGAGGGGCGCTTCGCCAAGCAGTTCCGCAAGCTCGCCGCCGACGCGGACGGGGTCCCCATTGACGAGTACGTCGAACTCGGTGAGGCGGCACGCGTCGGCAAGACTCCGTTCGTCTATTCGACCGACGCCAAGGGGCGCCTCCGCAAGGTCGCCTGCTCGGCTGACATCGTCTTCCTCGTCGAAGAGCGGCAGAACTACTGGCAGCTCCTGCGGTTCCTGGCCGGCCGCGACCAGGATGCCGGCCGGGCCGAAGCTCGCGCCGAGGCCGAGGCGCTGGCCTCACGGTACGCCGAGGCGGTTGCGGCCCGGGAGACCTCACTCGACGAGATCGCCGAGGCTATGGCCCGTCTGGCGACGTCCTCGGGGAAGGGGAGCCCGCCCGCTTTGCCCTCGCTGGGGGCACCGGCCGCGGCGAGCCAGGCGCCGCCATCGGGCGCTGCATCAGGCGGGGCAGCGGGCGCGGCATCAGGCGGGGGCGACAAGCCTGTCTGGCTCGACCCGGCGAACGAGCCGCGCTGCACGGACTGCGGCACCTGCTACCAGGAGCTGCCGATGGTCTTCACCAAGCAGACCCTCGTGGTTGACGGCGAGGCGAAGACCGTGGCCCACTTCAAGGAGGGCTCGACGGACGGGCTCGAGGTGACGCCCGAGCTCGCAGCCCGGATCGAGCGGGTCAAGTCGACCTGTGATGCGGAGATCATCCAATGACAACCACCACCGACCAGGCGCGACGCTGGCTCGGCGCGCGCGACCAACTGGACGCCGCCCTCGACGAGGTGGAAGAGCTCGAAGAGAGCCCAGGCGTAGCGACGTTCCAGTCGCAGATGGACCTCCTACAGCGGCGGCTGCTCACCGAGCCGCGGGCGTTCCGCGAGATGTTCATCGCCGATGGCATGGCGGCGATCGCCGAGGAGTTTGCCCAGGGCAACGAGCTGTCAGCCCAGTTCACGGGCGACCTGTGGGAGGTTCTGCTCGCGGGTGGTGACGCGGCGATCGTGCTCCAGCGGTTCTTGTGGGCGCTGCCCGTGGGCCGAAAGCGCATCTTCATTCGGGCGCTCGAGGCGCACCTGTCGCAGCGGTATCCGATGTTTGTCGGACTGGGTGCTGCCTGGCCGGCGGGCACCGCGATTGACCCCTACATTCGCGAGCCGGAAGACCGCAGTGAGGACTTCGAGCTCGTCAACAAGGGCTACCTCGGCTACCGGGACCTTGGATACTCCCTGCGTGAGGTCGAGCTGCTCGTCTGGCTCGAGGCGCTTCGGGACAAGCAGTGCGCAGAAAAGCCCTGTGAGCTGGGACTGTTCCTAGGTGCGCACGCCGCACCCAAGGGCGGCTGCCCCGTCAAGGTCCACATCCCTGAGATGTTCGATCTACTGGCCCAGGGTCGCTTTGACGAGGCGCTTGCCCAGCTGGAAGCGGTCAACCCCCTGCCCAACGTGACCGGCCGAGTCTGCCCGCAGGAGCTTCAGTGCCAGGGCGTGTGCATTCACAAGCGGCCGATGACGATCGGCCAGGTCGAGTGGTTCCTTCCCGAGTGGGACAAGGCAGCAAACCCGGGCGCTGCGGTTCAGCGCTACCAGGGTCGGCCCGATCCGTGGACGGTCGCGACCAAGCCTCCTGTGGCCATTGTCGGGTCGGGGCCCTCCGGTCTCATTGCCGCGTTCTTGCTGGCAGCTGACGGGTTCCCTGTCACGGTCTTCGAAGCTTTCCACGAGCTGGGCGGTGTGTTGCGATACGGCATCCCCGAGTTCCGGCTTCCCAACTCGCTGATTGACGATGTCGCGGAGAAGATCGAGGCCTTGGGCGGACGGTTTGTCCGCAACTTCGTGGTCGGCAAGACGGCGACCTTGCAGGAGCTGGTGGACGCCGGGTTCTGGAAGATCTTCGTGGGTTCGGGAGCGGGCTTGCCTCGCTTCATGAACGTTCCGGGCGAGCACCTGCTCAACGTCATGTCCGCCAACGAGTTCCTCACGCGCGTCAACCTCATGAAGGGCAACTCCCCGGATCACGAGACGCCCCTGCCGGAGATCCCCGGCAAGCAGGTGCTCGTGATCGGCGGCGGAAACACCGCGATGGATGCGGCGCGGACGGCTCGTCGACTCGGCGGACATGTCACGATCGTCTACCGGCGTACCCGCGCTGAGATGCCGGCCCGTGTCGAGGAGCTGGAACACGCCCTCGAAGAGGGCATTGATCTCGCGGTGTTGCGAGGTCCCACGGAGTTCCACGGCAATGAGTCGGGATTCGTAACGAGCGCCAGCGTCGACATCATGGAGCTCGGCGAGCCCGATGACTCCGGGCGGCGTCGGCCCATCGCAGCGGGTCGATCCGTCGAAATGTCGGCTGACCTGGTGATCATGGCCCTGGGCAACTCGGCCAACCCCATCATCAAGGACTCCGAGCCCCGGCTCACGACAACCCGGTGGGGGTCCATCGAACTGCGCGAGTCTGGTTCTCAGGAGACCAGCCTGGGAGGGGTCTTCACCGGAGGCGATGCTGCTCGCGGAGGGTCCACGGCCATCATGGCTGCGGGTGACGGCCAGTCGGCCGCACGCGAGATCAAAGCGAGCCTCAATGTCTCAGGTTCCCGAGTGGTGGCGATGGTCGATGGTGCCCGGGAGTACACGGACAAGGCCTCCTCGAGGGCCGCCATCGTGCGCAAACGTCACTTGAGTGAGGGGATCGAAGAGTTCGAGATCCACGCACCCGCGGTGGCGGCGGCGGCGAAGGCGGGCCAGTTTGTCCGCGTGCTCGCCACCGACGATGGCGAGCTGATTCCGCTGACTCTCGCGGATTGGGACGTGGAGGCAGGGACCGTGACGCTCGTGGTCCAGGCGATGGGGACGAGCTCGATTCTCATAAACAAGATGGAGGTGGGCGACGCCCTGACCGGGATCGCCGGACCTCTCGGAGTGCCCTCTGAGCTGCACCATTACCCGCCTGACTCGACGGTCGTGTTCACCGCCGGGGGGCTGGGACTGCCGCCGGTCTACCCGATCATGCGCGAGCACCTGCGCCTGGGCAACCACGTGACCCTGATCACAGGGTTCCGGTCCAAGGACCTGATGTTCTGGGATGGAGCCCAGGATCGGGTCGGGGAGCTCCAGGCGGAGTTCCGCGATCAGCTCGAGGTGATCTACGCGACCAACGATGGCACCTTCGGGGTCAAGGGGTTTGTCACCGCACCGCTGGAGGAGATGCTCCACGCCCAGCGTGCTGGGAGGGCAGCGCGGAAGATCGCCGAGGTCACGACGATCGGGCCGCCGCTCATGATGCGCGCCGTCTCGGATCTGACCAAGCGGTTCGGCGTTCGGTGCATCGCCTCTCTCAACTCGATCATGGTCGACGCGACCGGAATGTGCGGAGCCTGCATGGTCCCCATCACCCAGGGCGACCGTCTCATCCGCAAGCACGCCTGCATCGACGGACCCGAGATTGACGCCCACACGATCGACTGGGACAAGTTCCTCCCCCGCTTCAACCTCTTCAAGAAGCAAGAAGCCGCCTCCCGCGCCCGCCACAATCTGTAGCCCCCAGCTTCGAGCCGCTCCCCGAGTCCGTGGTGCGGAGAGGTACCAGGTGGTACCATCGGGGTCATGGCGATGAATCTTCGGCTGGATCCGAGTCTCGAGGAGGCACTAGGTCGTGAGGCGGCGCGTTCTGGGCGGTCCAAGACCGCGATCATCAGCCAGGCGCTGACCGACGCGCTGGACAAGGCTGATCCCGACCACCCCGCGGAGCAGCAGCCGCTGGTGCCGTATGCCCCCTATCGGATGGTGTATCCGCGCCTTGAGCTTCCCGAAGGGGTGACGAGCGCCGACTTGATCAACGAGCAGCGGGAAGAGCGGCTGTGGTGAGCGTTTTCTACTGTGACTCCAGTGCCCTTCTCAAGCGGACCCTCAGCGAGCCGGAGTCCATTCGATTCGTTGATGCCATGGACCTGTGGCTCGACTTGGGCCACGTGTTCGTCACATCTGTCTTGACCGTCGCCGAATGTGAGCGGGCGCTGCGGGCTCGCAGGGCCAGGAGCGGCAGTCAACTCGTCGACGTCGTGGCCATCGATGAGGCGATGACTGAGGCGCTGTCGGGAGTCGCGATCCTCGACATCACACGCCCCATCATCCATCTTGCCGGAAAGCTCGGTCCCCAGCAGCTGCGCACTCTCGACGCCATCCACCTCGCGACAGCGCACCACCACCAGGTTCAAGCCATGGTCACCTATGGCGACCGCCTCGCGTTATCCAGCGAGTTTATCGGAATCCCCGCCCTCAGACCGTAGCCCGCTCGTCTTCCGGTCGGAGGCGGTGAGGACCACGCGAAGACCCATGACGATCAGGCCTAGCATGGCGGCGGCGATGTAGCCGGCGGGGGCCCCGTGGCCGTCAATGGCCATGCCGACAATGGGGGCTGCTCCCGCGCCGCCGAGCTGGAGCATGGTGCCGTGCCAGCCGTTGATCTCGCCACGGCGGTCGTCGGGCACCGCGCGGATGAGGGCGGTGTTGAGGGTTGAGAAGGTGGGGGCACAGAAAAGCCCTGCGATCAGGACGGCAATGCACAGCCACAGGACGTTCTGGGGAAGGGCGCAAAGAGCCGTCGTGATCACCAGGGTCCCCAGGAGCGGCATCAACGGGGCTTGCCGAGGCAGGGCGCCGTAGACGAACCCGCCGATCATGGACCCCAGCGCCCACAGGGCCATGACCAGGCCCAGGGAACTCGCGGTGTCCCACTCGCGCACCGAGGCGATGATCCCGAGGTCCATGCCCGTGAGGGTGAAGGTCGTCGCGATGGAGCAGGCGAGAAGGGAGACGACGCGGCGGGTGAGGATGGAGCGTCGGGGAGTGCCGTCATCGTGCGCATCATCTACGGTGTCGGGGCGCATGGGGGGGTTGACCAGGAGAATCAGCACACCGGCGCAGGCCCAGGAGACGCCGGTGATGACCATTGCCCGAGGCGAGCCCACCGCGCCCACGAGCCACGTAGCAAGGACCGGCGCGATGACAAAGGTGAGCTCGGTGAAGACCGCGTCGAGCGCGAAGGCCGTCGGGAGGGTGTCGGGCTTGACCATCGCGGCCATGGCTTGGCGGATCACGGGGAAGATTTGGATCGTGAAGAAGCCCAGCGGGAAGCAGGCGACGCACAGCACACCGTAGGACATGAGGGGTGCCGTGCACCATCCGGCGAGCGTCACGAGGATCGTCGGCGCCAACGCCCGGCGCATCCCCTTGCGGTCCACGACGCGCCCGCGCCACGGCGAGCCGAACGCGAGGCCCACGAGGTAGATCGCCGTGGCCACGCCGGCCCGCGTGTAGTCGTTGGGGTACAGCGTCGTCACGATGTGGAGCGTGAGGATCATCCCAGCCGCCGCGTGAGGAATGCGCGCGAAGACCGCGACGATGGTCAGACGCGTGACTCCAGGCGCGCGCAAGACCGCAGAATAAGCGGAGAAGGACATAGCCCGGCAAGCTTACGCCAGGTCACGCCGGGCAAGCTACGCGAGCAGCCCCTGGGTCCCCGCTTGGGCGGCGGTCAGCCGAACGGCGACGTTTTCCCAGTTCACGATGTTCCAGAACGCCTTGACGTAGTCGGCCTTGACGTTGAGGTAGTCGAGGTAGAAGGCGTGTTCCCACATGTCGAGCAGGAGAATCGGGACGGCGGCGGAGGGCAGGTTCGACTGGTGGTCGTAGACCTGCTCGATGATGAGTCGGCGGCCCAGCGGCTCCCAGGCGAGCATGGCCCAGCCGGAGCCTTGGATGCCGAGCGCGACAGCGCTGAAGTGGGCGCGCAGGGCCTGCGCTGACCCGAAGGTGCCCGCGATCTCGTCGCCGAGTGCTCCGGCGGGGTCGCCGCCTCCCTCGGGTGAGAGGTTGGTCCAGAAGATCGTGTGGTTGACATGCCCCGCGAGGTTGAAGGCGAGGTTCTTCTGCAGCATGTTGACAGTCGCGTAGGTTCCCGCCGCCTCGGCCTCTGCGAGTTGGGCGAGGGCTTGGTTGGCGCCGGCGACATAGGCGGCGTGGTGCTTGTCGTGGTGGAGCTCCATGATTCGGCCGGAGATATGCGGCTCCAGTGCCGAATAGTCATAGGGCAGGTCAGGAAGGGTGTAAGTGGTCATGCGATCCCCCCAGGGTCTGGTCGCGGGCTGTGCGCACCGCTCGCTCATCGTAGTGGTTATTGCGCGCGTGATGCGCCGAGCTTCCGCACGCTATCCACAGTAAGCGCTGGCGGAGTCGCATTCGGGGGGCGGGTCGGGGGAGAGTGGGGGAGTGCTGAGAGCCTGGGCCTCCGACCTCGCCGACTTTGTCATGCCTCTCCACTGCGCCGGCTGCGCTGCCAGGGGCCAGGCGCTGTGCCCCACCTGCGCCGCGCTCTTCCGCGCGCCCGTGTGGCGGGCTGAGGCTGGGGCTGCGCGCCTTTGCCCGGCCGATGGCGGACCACCCCTTCCCGTCTGGTCGGTCGCCCAGTACACCGGATCGGTTCGCGAGGCCATCACCGCGTGGAAGCGTGCCGGGAGAGCCGAGCTGACCCGGCCCTTTGCCGAGGCCATGGCGCGGATTGGCCAGCACCTTGCCCCGCTCGCCGCCCCCTGGTCGCCGGACCTGGCGCTTGTCCCCATCCCCTCGCGCGCCACGTCGCGCCTCAAGCGAGGCGGTCTCCTCACCCTCGACCTGGCGTCCGGTCTAGCGCAAGGCATGGACGATGCCGGGGTCCCGACTCCCGTACGCCAGCTGCTGGCTCGCGCTCCGGGCAGTCGCGACCAAGTGGGGCTGGGTTCGCGCGCGCGGGCCACCAACCGCGTTGATTCCACGACCATCCGGCGAGGGGGTGGGCCTCTGCCTGCTGCCGTGATCCTCACCGACGACATTGTCACGACAGGGGCGAGCCTCCTCGACGCAGAACGCGTCCTGACCCGCGCCGGAGTCCTCGTCTTGGGGGCTGCCATCCTCGCGGCGACCCCGCCGAATCCCGGGGCGGGGGTCCGTGGACTGTGATGGGGTCGATTCTTGCCCCACGGGGGTGCCGAATCGATTAACCTGGGAGGTGCAATCTGAATCTGCCTGGGGGGACCTGATATGGACATCATCGTTTCTGGCCGCCGCACCGACGTACCTGATCGCTTCCGAAGCCACGTAGAGTCCAAGCTCTCCAAGCTTGCCCAGATCGACTCGCGGATTCTGAGCGTTGACGTCGAAGTCAGCCGCGAATCCAACCCGCGTCTGTCCGAGACCGCGGAGCGCGTGGAGATCACTGCGCGCGGAAAGGGACCGATCCTGCGCTCCGAAGCTGGGGCATCGGACCGGTACGCCGCCCTTGACCTGGCCATCTCCAAGCTCACCGAGCGGGCCCGGCGCGCAGCAGACCGTCGCAAGACCCGTCATCGTGCGGCACGGCGTGCCCTGGTTCACGTCGAGGCGGACGTTTGGGAGCCGCCTCCCGCAGCGCTCGCTGTTTCCGGGGAGCACGGGGAGCACGGGGAGCACGGGGAGCACGGGGAGCCAGAGGAGTTCGACGACGTCTCGGTGACGCCCGTTGGCGAGGTGTCGCTGGGCGACTCGCCGGTCGTGATCCGCGAGAAGATCCACGTGGCCGCGCCGCTGAGCGTCGAGGAGGCGATTGACGAGATGGAGATGGTGGGCCACCCCTTCTTCCTCTTCGTCGACTCGGTGAGTGGCCTGCCGTCTGTCCTCTACCACCGCCACGGCTGGACCTACGGAGTCATCCGCCTCCAAACCAAGGCTCCCTAAGGGGCGTTGTCGGAGGGGCTGACCCACCAATGCCCGCCCACCTGGCTACGATGGTGGGGAATCCCACGCGGCCTTCACATCGCGATTGGCCGCACCCTGCACCAAGGAGGCCCCTGTGAGTGCCCTCGACAAGATCCTGAGAATGGGCGAAGGTCGGACCGTTCGCAAGCTTGAGGCCATGGCAGCCCAGGTCACAGCCCTGGAGCCGGCGTTTGAGAAGATGAGCGACGCCGAGCTGCGGGACCAGACTCCGCATTTCAAGGAGAGGCTCGCCCAGGGGGAGACCTTGGACGACATCCTGCCTGAGGCCTTCGCCGTGGTGCGGGAGGCGAGCAAGCGGACGCTGGGGCAGCGGCACTTCGACGTCCAGATGATGGGGGGCGCGGCCCTGCACCTCGGCAACATCGCTGAGATGAAGACCGGCGAGGGCAAGACGCTCGTCGCCACGCTGCCGTCTTACTTGAATGCGCTGACAGGCAAGGGCGTACATGTCGTGACGGTTAACGACTACCTCGCGAAGTACCAGTCGGAGCTCATGGGTCGCGTCTACCGGTTCCTTGGGCTCAAGGTCGGCTGCATCCTCGTGGGACAGACCCCGGACCAGCGGCGAGTCGAATACGCCGCCGACATCACCTACGGCACGAACAACGAGTTCGGCTTCGACTACCTGCGCGACAACATGGCGTGGGAGGAGAGGGAACTGGTCCAGCGCGGCCACAACTACGCGATCGTCGATGAGGTCGACTCGATTCTCGTCGATGAGGCGAGGACGCCGCTCATCATCTCCGGGCCGTCATCGGGCGACGCCAACCGGTGGTACACCGAGTTCGCTGGGGTTGCGCGCCGACTCAAGCGTGACCAGGACTACGAGGTCGACGAGAAGAAGCACACGATCGGCGTCCTCGAACCGGGAATCGAAGCGGTCGAGGACTACCTCGGGATCGACAACCTCTACGAGTCGCTCAACACCCCACTCATCGGCTTCCTCAACAACGCGGTGCGCGCCAAGGAGCTGTTCAAGCGCGACAAGGACTATGTCGTCATGGACGGCGAGGTGCTGATCGTCGACGAGCACACGGGCCGTGTTCTGCCCGGCCGGCGCTACAACGAGGGCATGCACCAGGCGATCGAGGCCAAGGAAGGCGTCGAGATCAAGTCAGAGAACCAGACGCTGGCGACGATCACCCTCCAGAACTACTTCCGCCTCTACAGCAAGCTGTGCGGCATGACAGGAACGGCGGCCACCGAAGCGGCCGAGTTCATGTCGACCTACAAGATCGGCGTGGTCCCCATCCCCACGAACATGCCAATGATCCGCGCCGACCACTCTGACCTGGTCTACAAGACCGAGGACGCGAAGTTCGACGCCGTCGTTGAGGATCTTGTCCAACGCCACCGAGTGGGCCAGCCCGTGCTGGTCGGCACCGTCTCGGTCGAGAAGTCCGAGCACCTCTCCAAGCTGCTGCGCAAGAAGGGCGTGCCTCACGAGGTCCTCAACGCCAAGCATCACCAGCGTGAGGCCGCGATCGTCGCGATGGCCGGCTGCAAGGGCGCGGTCACGGTCTCGACGAACATGGCCGGCCGTGGCACCGACATCATGCTCGGCGGCAACGTCGAGTTCATGGCAGGCCGCGACCTCGCCGACCAGGGCTACGACGCCGAGGAAGAGCCCGAAGCCTACGAGGCCGCCTGGCCGGAAGCGTTGGCCAAGGCACGGCAGGCCGCCGCTGAGGGCCACGATGAGGTCGTGGGCATGGGTGGCCTCTACGTCCTGGGTACCGAGCGCCACGAGTCGCGCCGGATCGACAACCAGCTCCGCGGCCGCTCGGGCCGCCAGGGTGACCCGGGGGAGTCGCGCTTCTACCTCTCCCTCCAAGACGACCTCATGCGAAGGTTCAACAGTGCGTTGACCGAGCGCGTCATGGATTCCATCAACTACCCCGATGACGTCCCGCTGGAATCCAAGATGGTTTCCCGGGGCATCGCCTCAGCCCAGTCGCAGGTCGAAGCCCAAAACTTCGAGATCCGCAAGAACGTCCTGAAGTATGACGACGTCATGTCCCGCCAGCGCACCGTTGTCTATGACGAGCGCCGCCGCATCCTCAAGGGCGAAGACCTCCAAGAGCAGATCCAGGCGTTCCTCACCGATGTCGTCACCTCGATAATCGACGGCTCCACGATAGGCGCGGCCGAGGAGTGGGACCTCCCAGGCATGTGGACCCAGCTGAAGTCCGTCTTCCCCGTCTCCATCACCCCCGAGGAGGTGGTGGGCGAGGCCGGCTCGGTCCACCTGGTCACCCGCGACATGCTCAAGCACGAGCTCCTTGCCGACATCGACCTCGCCTATTCAGGCCGCGAGGAGAAGGTCGGCGAGGACATCCTCCGCCAGCTGGAGCGCCGCGTGCTCCTCTCGGTCCTGGACCGCAAGTGGCGCGAGCACCTCTACGAGATGGACTACCTCAAGGAGGGCATTGGCCTGCGGGCGATGGCCCAGCGCGACCCGCTCGTCGAGTACCAGCGTGAGGGCTATGGCCTGTTCCAGTCCATGAATGAGGGCATCAAGGAAGAGACCGTCGGCTTCCTCTTCAACATCCAAGTCACCGTAGAGGACGATGACGACGATGACGATGATGAGGACGATGACGTCACGGTAGAAGACGCCGAAGAGGACGACTTCGCGATCACCTTGCGTCAAAGGGTCGCGCCGCGCGCCCCCGCGCCCGCCCAGCCGGCTCAAGTGGTGACCCAGAAGCTCGCCAAGGCCACAGCAAAGGCGGCCGAGGAGCAGGCCAAGGCGTCGAAGAAGGGCAAGGGTGGGAAGGGTGGTAAGGGAGGTAAGGGGTCTGTGGGGGCCGGGTCCGGGGCCGGGTCCGGGTCCGGGTCCGGGTCCGAGGTGCCTCAGTCTGACAAGGCGCCCAGTGGCGACAGGGTGCCCAAGGCCGACAAGCCGGCGATCCCAGCCGCCGCCGCGATCAAGCAGGCCAAGCCCGCAACCCGCAGGCTCGACGAGTCCAAGCTAGGGGGCGGACCCCGCGTCACCCCCCTGTCCTACTCAGCAGGCGACGGATCGGGGTCCCAGGTCACGACCACAGCAGGCGCAGCCTTCGGAGCGTCCCGCTCCCAGACCGCCTCCAGCACCCCCGCCGCCGGAACCCCCGGTGACCCCTTCCCCGGCACAGCCCGCAACGCCCAATGCCCCTGCGGCTCCGGCAAAAAGTACAAACTCTGCCACGCCAAGGGTTCCTAGGTCTGTCGCGAGGCGCCGCCAGCGCTGCCTCCCGCCCCGTCATCCGGCGCTCCATTCCCAGCGCTCTGGTGGGGGAGTAGTGCCCGTGGTGGGGTTGCCTCGGGGCTGTCAGAATCCTTGTCGTGAGCGAACTTGTGGGCTGCCCTCGGTGCGGTGCTGCGATTCGCGTGGGGTCGGTGTACTGCTCGCATTGCGGTGGGGGGGTTGAGCGGCGGCCGGATGCGTTGCCCAGGGCACCGGTTAGGGTGGCGGGGCTTCCCACCAGTGCTCCTCCTCCGGCGGTTGCGGGCGGGGTAGCGGCTCCACCGATACGGCTTGCGCATGTCGGTCCTGGGATGCGGCTCGCGGCGACGGGGTTGGACTATTTGGTTTTCGCGCTCGCTTGCGCCGTGGTGATGACGGTGGCAGGAGTGGTGTGCGCCAGGGGGCTGAACCCTGTTGATCTGCTGCGCGCTGGGATGAGCGAGGCGTTGGTAATCCTCGCTGAGGCCAGACCTTATTCGATCATCGTCGTGGGGCTGGTGATCCTGACTCTGCTTGCGGTCTGCTGGCCGGTGGCCGCGCGGGGAGTGACCCCTGGTCGCGCGGCTTTGGGGGTCCGACTGGTCAACGCCGAGACCGGCGCGCCACCAGGACCCAAGGCGATTGCGCGACGGGCACTGCTGGCGGCCCCGGGTCAGGCCCTGTTCCTGGTGATGCTGCTCACCTACCTCATCATCCCCTGCTCCGCGACGGAGAGCATTCTGCGGCGCGGGACCCCCCTGGTGGTGACGCTAATGCTGACGGTCCTTGTCACGGCCCACCTGTCGATCCACAAGGATCCCGACGACAGGACCTGGTTCGACCGACGCACCGGCCTTGCCATCGTGGTACCCCAGCCGTGTAGCCGCCCGGTCGCAGATGGGAGCCAAAGGAAAAGGTAGCCCGCCAGGCTAGTAGATCACCGTCACCCCGGGAGCGGACTCGATCCGTTCGTCGGCGGTCACGAGGGGGGCTTGCTCGAGGATTGACTGCGCCACCAGCATCCGATCGAACGGATCGCGGTGGTCCCAACTGAGCGACCCTCCGAGGCTCGCGTGGGTCATAGTGAGGGAAAGGGGGTTGGCCCGCAGGTCTTCGAGGACCTTGCGCATGTCCGCAAGAAGAGGCTCGGCCTCGGGGAGCTTGCCGAGCCGGGCCTTTGTCGCGAGTTCCCAGACCGACACCGCGGAGACAAGGATGGTCACGTCCTCCTGGGCGAGCAGCCTGACCGCCGTCTTGCTGAGCTTTTCGGGCTCCCGGACCAGCCAAAGCAGCACGTGGGTATCGAGCAGGACTCTCATCTGCCTACATCTCCCATGCCCGCAGTTCTTCCTCATCGAGCGGCATCATTGCCTCGTCCGAGACCTTGCCCGGGATCGTGCCAAAGCGGCGCTGACCAGTAGGGCTGGTGGGAACGAGGCGAACAACCGGGCTGCCCGCGCGCGCAATGACCACGTCATCGCCAGCCTGCGCTCTTGCCACGAGGCGCGAGAGGTTCGCTTTGGCGTCCTGGATGTTCATTTGAACGGTCATTCGGCAAGTCTAACAGACCAGGTCTGCTGGTCCAACTGTCGTCGCCCGTGCCCGCGCTCCGGCAGTCGGAAGTCAGCGCCCTAGGTGCTTGTTAGACCTTGATAGACCTGTTAGACCTTGATAGACCTGTTAGACCTTGATAGACCTGTTAGACCTTGATAGACCTGATAGACCTTGATAGACCTGATAGACCTTGATAGACCGACGCGCATCGGGCCCGCGCTATTCGAGGGCCCGGGCTGCTGTGTCGACTAGCCGGGTGGCGTCATCGTCGGTGTTGTAGACGTTGGTGGAGAAGCGGAGGACGCAGGCGCCGGTGGGATCGGGGCCGGTCCAGGCTCGGACGTTGGCGGCGGTGAGGGTGTCGCGGAGGGTTTGGGGGGTGATGCCGGGCACCAGGAAGGAGCGGAGTCTTGGGGGAGCAAGCGAAGGCTCGACCGTGGGGATGAGGCCGATGGCGAGAAGTGCGCCAGATAGCCGCTCCGCCAGGGCCTCGGCAGCGGCGATGTGGCCCTCGCGAGCAAAGGCGTCAAGGAGTTGGAAGCCTCCGGGAACCGTGAGGCGCGCCGTGGGGTTCCAGGTACCCGGCCAGGAGAACCTCTCGAGAAGTGTGGGGGCGTCCCAGGTGATCCCCACGATCGGCGGCTTGACGGCGTCGGCGAGGTCGTCGCGCACCCAGAGGAATCCGGCGGATCGAGGGATCGGCAGCCACTTGTGCAACGACCCGAACGCGGCGGCCGGTGCCACGGAGTCGAGGGCGGAATCCATGTGTCCCACCACGTGCGCCGCATCCACGATGAGATCAATCCCCTTGCGACGACAGATGTCAGAGATCTCCGGCAACGGCATCGCGATGGCGCCGGTCGAGCTGATGGCGCTGGTCAGGAAGACTTTCACGGTCGGGTCAAGCGATGAGACAGCGTTGAGAATGGCCTCCCGCGTGGTCGGCAGCCTCAACGGCAGTAGGTGAAGGCGCGCGCCTTGGCGGGCAGCGTGGACCTGCCAGCAGCGGATCACCGATGAGTACTCCGAGTCGAACATTGCGACGCTGCAGCCTGCCTCCAGATCCCAAGACCGTGCGAGAGCGTTGTTGGCTTCGGTGGAATTCTCGACAACGGCCAGCTCACCGCCCGACAGCGCGAGGCGGGGCCGAATCGCCTCGGCGACAGGACGCAGCGAATCGAGGAGTCCTGCATCGAGGCCGAGGGCGGTGTCTCGCTCAATGCCCGCCCTGATCGCCTCGGCGGCAGACAGCATCTCGGTGGCAGGAGCGCCAAAGGAGGCGTGGTTGAGATACGCGATGGTCGCGTCGAGCGGGAAGAGGTCAAGAAGAGAGTTGCTCATGTCTGTTCCTTCGAGAGTAGAGCCGGGGCCACGGGTCATGTCCAGAGTCGTTCGACGGGCAGGACGTGGATTCGGTCTTCGGCTGCGTATCCGACAGGGCCGAGGTGGAATGCGATGCCCGCGATAAAGGAGGAGCCGAGCCGCTCTCGCAGTGCCCGCAGTGGGTCGAGCTGCTTTCCTGTCACGTGGTCGCCTGTCTTAACCTCGATGGCGACCACGGCGCCGTCGTGACGCTCCAGGACGAGGTCGACCTCGAGACCGTCCTTTGTGCGCCAATACCCGGCGGCGACCGGCGCGTCCATCCACGTCGTCTGCCGGATCGCCTCCTGGATCACGAACGACTCCAGCAAGTGACCGAACTCCGTCAAAGCTGCAGGGTCGCGTCTCTTCATCTTCTCCGCACTGAGCCTGAGTAGGTAGGCGCCGATTCCCGAGTCGACCACGTGGACCTTGGGAGCGTCGATGGTGCGCGACAGGACGGTCACGCCCCACGCGGGCAGGCGCTTGATGAGGAACAAGGACTCCAGCAACGTGATGTAGTCCGAGGTCGTTCCCCAGGACAACTTGACATCGGCGGCAACCTTGGTGGTGTTGAGAACGCTGCCGGTCTGGCCAACTGTGCGGGCTAGCACGCCTCGAAGGCTTCCCGACCGGCCAATCCGACGCAGCGCTTCGGCATCACGCTCGATGGACTGGCGAACGTGGGCCTCGAACCAGCGAATTCGTGCGCCCTGCGAATCTCGGACGAGAGCTAGAGGCATTCCCCCGTGCATCACTCGCTGAATGTAGTCGTCCCGCGTCGCGGCAGCCGGCGTCGTCGCATGGGGCACGTCGCCCTCGAAAGCTCTGGCAACGAATCTGTTCTCAATGCCATCGATCTCGGCCTGCGTGAACGGCATGATCTGCAAGCGCTGGAGACGACCGGTCAGAGCCTGGGTACCTGAGGGCAGCGAATCGAAGCTTGTTGACCCGGCCAGTACAAACAGGCCCGGCGAGGTTGACCGGTTGAGCCTGACCTTGATCGAATCCAGCAGGGCCGGCACGCGCTGATACTCGTCAATCAGCACCGGTCCGTCGTCCTCGATCACTGCCGAGGGACTCTCGTCAGCGAGTTGCCGAAAGGCCAGCTGGTCAAGGTCGATCACAGGCCTGGCAATCTCAGCCGCCAAGTCAGCCAGCAACGTGGACTTCCCCACGCCTCGCGGCCCCTCGAGCAGCAAGACAGGGGCCTCGGATAGCCGAGCTCTAACCACAGGCGCGATACGCCGCTTGATGAGTGAATCCACCGCTTCAGCCTAGCTCAAACTGTGGACTGGCCGCCGCACAATCTGAGGATCAGCCGGGCTCGTTTTTGAGAATCAGCCGCCCCACTTTCTGAGGATCAGCCGCCCGCGAACCTGCGAGTAGACCCCCGCGAACCTGCGAGTAGGCCCCCGCAAACCCGCGACCCAGGGTCCGCGAAACTGCGAGTCAACCCTCGCGAATCTGCGAGTTTTGTGGCATGCTGGTCCCGTGGCCAGAACCCTCTACCCCCGTTTCGCCCTCCGCGCGGTCAACGAAGCCCTAGCTGATACGCCCGTCGTCGTGCTTCAGGGAGCGCGCCAAGTCGGCAAGAGCACACTCGCCCACCAACTCGCCAAGGAGCGCAACGCCACCCTCCTTACGTTGGACGATGAGCTGACCCTGCGTGCGGCCCGCGAGGATCCCGTGGCCCTGGTCAACAGCGCCCCCGAGGGAACCCTCATCATCGACGAAGCCCAGCGCGCACCCCAACTCATCCTGCCCCTCAAAGCCAACGTCGATGCCAACCGCCGTCCCGGCCGGTTCCTCCTGACAGGCTCAGCAGACCTGCTCAGGGTCAAAGGCGTCGGCGATTCCCTGGCGGGCCGGGCCGAGACCGTCGAGATGCTGCCGCTCAGCCAGGGTGAACTGGCACGACGCACCGTCCCTGAGGACTTCATCACCTGGCTCCTTTCCGGCAAACACTTCCGCGAATTCAGCCCTCTCAACCCGGAGGCGGTGATCCGAGGGGGTTATCCCGAAGCAGTCCAGCGCTCGGGCCGCCGGGCGCAGGCGTGGTTCGAGTCCGTCATCGTCCGCTTGAGTGATCACGACGCTCCGGAGCTCTCGCAGGGGAGCTACGCCGAGCACCTGCGGGGTTTGCTTGCGCTCATCGCGGCGCAGGGGCCCGCCGAGCTGGTCAAGGCGAGGATCGCCCGGGACCTGGGGGCCGCCGAGTCGAGCGTGGCCGCCTACCTCCGGCTGGCGCGGACCATGCGCCTGACGGTCGAGATTCCGGCGTGGAGCCGGGCGCCGCGCGCGCGGGTGACGCGTCGGCCCAAGGTGTGCCTAACCGACACGGGGTTGGGCGCGGCCCTCTCCAGCTTCACTGTGCCTCAGGCGGTCTCCCCGGGAGGGCGCGAGTACTTAGGGGCCCTGGTCGAGCAGCTGGTCACCCTCGAGCTAGCCAAACAGCAGGCGTGGACCTCCACGTTCTTCCGCCTTCACCACTACCGCGACCGTGATGGCCTGGAGGTGGACCTCGTCGCTGAGACGTACGATGGCGCGCTGGTCGCCATCGAGGTCAAGTCCACCCAGACGATCACCGACCGCCTGTGGAGGAACCTGTTCAAGTTCAAGGAACGGTTCCCAGAGCGCAACGTGACAGGAGTCCTCCTTTACTCGGGGGACACGGCCGCCACGCTGCACGGATGGCTGCACGTCCTGCCGATCACGTCGATGTGGGAGCACTGATTCGCCCCATTCGTGGGGGCCGGGTCTGCCGCCATGGCAGTGGACCGGGCTCGCCCCCTGGGTGCTGTCACCTGGATCGATAGATGTCCGCGCGGTGGCCCAGATACGTCACTTCGACCGTGCGTGCCTGCTCGTCAACCTGGTAGATCACCCGGTAGGCTCCCCGCCGGGCGCTGAAGAATCCGTCGAACGGCTCTGTCAAGGGCTTGCCCAGTCGCCGCGGTGCGTCACAGATCACGGTGTTCATGAACTCGAACAGAGCGAAGGCCGCCGACGGTTTCAGCCTGTTCTCCAGCGCCCGAGCTGCCGAAGGGGCCAGCATCAGCCTGTAGCGCTCATTCATCGGCACGATCTCGCAGCGCCTGCATCCGGTCTTCGAGCTCCTGGCCGGTTATTCCAAGTCCGGCTCGCAGCTCGGATGTTCCCTGAATGAGGTCTGCCACGACCTCTGAGTTGGAGAGGATGTCGAGAGTCTCCAGCAGCGAGTCATAGTCGTCCTGACTGAGCAGGACCGCTGCGGGACGTCCGTTGCGGCTGATTTGGAAGCGTTCGTTGAAGACCAGGGCATCGTTGACCAGGCGCGACAACTGGTCGCGCGCCTCGGCGACCGGAAGGACCGTCAAACTCATGGCGGCAATTGTAGCCAAGTTCGCGACCCGAGGCCAGGTCTCGCGTCAGCACTTCTGTAGCGCGGGTTGGGGGTCTCCGGGAGTGTCTTGGACGATGGCGCAACGCGCCTCTCGCTTTCAACCTCGCGACGCTTGATGTCAGAGTCGCGCCAGGCCTACCGAAACAGATCGAGGACGTCGTGGTAGGCGCGATCAAGCTCGGTCAGCTCGCTGGCGGTAAGCCGTCCGGCGAAGTCACCGAGTCTCTGTGTGTCAATGGCACGGGTCTGTTCAGGAAGGATGCGGGTTTCGGTGCCGTTCACATCGATGACCGGTCGAAAGGACGCGGGAGCGGCGCTCCGGGATGTTGGCGCGACCAGCACAGTTGACAGGAGAAGGTCATCGGACTGAACGACGACTCCGTATCGAGGACCTCGCTGCTCGTGTCCCCGAGCGTCGTGCCTGGTAGGGAGTCGGAAGAGATCACCACGCACTGAGTGCCTCCATGTCTTCCATGACGGCGCGCATCTCCTGCACGTCCGCAGGGTTTTCTCGCAATGCCTTGGCCTCTGCCCGCAGCGCGGCCCGACGAAGCGCGCGCTCGGTCTCAACCAGGGAGTAGCGGACAATCGAGGTGAATGAGTTGTCGCCGAGTTCCCCACCCAAGTACTCCAAGGCCCGTTCGGTCTCAGCATCGGTACGAAAAGTCTTGACTGCCATACAGTCGAGCATACAGCCTGTGTGGCCCTGCTGTGGTGGTGGGACTGTGGGCTTCTGGGTCCGTACCGTGTGGATATCAGGCCTCGGTTGCGGACTCTTGCTCAGCGTTCGCAGGTCGGGATACGTTCGCTCCGCTCATGGTCAGAGCCGAGGGTGGGACGGTGAACTCCTGGCCCACGACCGTGCGGATGGTGATGATTCCGGTGGCGAGGTCGCGGTCGTACTTCCACTTTCCGTCGGTCTTGAGCTGGTGATGATGACGGCACAAAGGAACCAGGTTCATGACGCGTGTTTGCTGGTCAGCGGGCTTTTCTGGGTCGTACGGGACGACGTGGTCTAGGTCGCACATCATGGCAGGCTGCTGACACGACGGAACGATGCAATTCTGGTCACGCACGGCCACCAAGTCACGGATCCGCTGGGAAGCACTGTAGGAGTTCGACGCCAACGTCTTCGACGGCCACAAGCTCGAGTCGGGGCCACCCTGCGAACCAGCGGTGCCATCTCCGAACAGGTCCCCCTGAGTTGGGCCCCGCTCCGAAGATAGACCTCCACCCGGCGGACCATTTCCACCCGACGAGCCACCTTCACCTCGCCCTCCGCCTTCACCCGGCGGACCATTTCCACCCGACGAGCCACCTTCACCTGGCCCTCCGCCTTCACCCGGCGGACCATTTCCACCCGACGGACCACCGCTGTCTGGCAGAACACCTCCACCCGGTGACCCACTTTCGCCCGGCGGCCCGGCGGTGGCTTTCGGTGTCACCGGCGGGAGGATGTCAGCGGCGGGTGCGAATGCTCTTCCCAGGTCGATCAGTTCCTTGAATGTTGGGTCCATGACCATCAACCGCCATGGAGCGCTGCGTGCCATTCGACGTGAGGCTTCCACCCCCAGGGGGCCTTCGCCTAGGACGAGGCCGGGGTTGTTGGAGAGCCCGACCAGAGTCTTGAGGTCAATCGACACCAGCATCTGCGGTCCCGGACCGAAGCCTCCACCGCGCCGAGGCCGCGAAGTCTTCGCCTCACCAGACGCCTCCGAGTCGTCCCTCGACTCAACGCTGCCCAACGACTCTTCGTCGCCACTCGGCTCGGCGCAACCCGAGCCCTCCGCATCCGCCGGGCCGTCCCCGCCTTGTCCCCGTTCCAACGCTTCGCGTTCTTCAATCAGGCGCGGCAGACCTCGCTGCCCGGCAAGCAACAGCTCCGCAGCCACATCAAACCGTGCCTGACCCGGCTTTTTGCCCCCTGGCGGTCGGTGCCCGCCAGCCCGTGTCACGATCGAATCGTGGATCTGGCGGACCTCTTCAAAGGAACCCACCAGGCGCAGCGCACCCACCGTCTGTTCAGGAGTCTCCATGGACACATACCGGCCCTCGACCGCTCGTACGTGAGCACGATCCGGAGCCTTGGGATCAATCGTGGAGACCTTCATTGCCATCACACGGCTCATCTGACGACGGTTCACCTGCCCCGTCTCCGCAGCGCGCACACCCTCCTCCACCAGCTCGTCGAGCGCCTGGGAGAAGCCGCGACCGGACAACAACACCTCGCCACTCCCGGCCTCCTCGGCGCCCCCCAAACCCGCGTTCACATCTTCAGCACCGTCACCACCAGCACCCTCACCGTCCTGACCTTGACCGCCCGCCCCCGCAGCTCCGTCCAACTCAGCATCGACCGCCTCCGCGGCCGCAGCCTCGGCTTCCCGTCGGGCATGGTCGTAGCCCTGACCTAGCCACTTGGCACCCTTGGCCATCTCCGCCGCAGCCCCACCGTCGAGGATCCCCTTGTCCAACGCCTCAGCAAACCCCCGGTGCGACAGGGCCAGCTTTCCCACCGAGACCATCTCCCGGACCACCGTGGCAGGGTGACCCGAGATCTGCTTCAACTCCTCAACAATGTGACGCTCACCAAACGTCTTCGCCTCACCCACCGCACGAGCCGCCATCATCGCATGCCCGGACTGCATCCACGCCAACACCTTGGCTTGAAAACCAAACACCCGCACCGTCTGGCGAGTCGACAGCTCCCGACCCTCCACCTCCGCCAACAACCCCATCATCCCCACCGACGGATCCATCTTGCCCGCCAACTCCAACACCGCGTCCGTGTGCATCGCACCCAGGTCAATACCTTCCCACGGTGCCACGTAGGCGCCCCCTGTGGGGGCTGGGCCTTGGGGCATCGAGTGCGTCGTCACACCCCCAGTGTACACACGTTCGGGCTTGTCGTCAAGTCGTCTGCCGCCCCGGAGTCCGCTCGCTCGAACCCGCTATCTCGTGTGTCATCTCTATCACACGCCACGGACATCGCACCGCCGCCCCCGCTGTCAACGTGCTCCACACAGCCGACGGTATGTTCCACATCTGCAACGCCTTCACAGACGCCGTCACCCAACCAAGCGCCCACCACCCCCGGCCGCAACCCACCCCCCATGCAAGATGGCCTTCGCGGACTGGCAGAATGATCGCTGTGAGCGAACCGGTCATCCCCGGCTTTGAGGTCGTCCGCCTCCTTGGCGAGGGAGGCTTCGCGGACGTCTACCTCTGTCGGCAGCGCTCGCCTCGCCGTGAGGTTGCGATCAAGGTCATCCACCCTCACCTTGTCAGCGACGAGATGCTCGAGTGGTTCGACGCGGAGACCGATGCGATGGCGCAGGTTTCCACCCACCCGAGCATCGTCACTATCTACGGCTCGGGCGTCGCGGAGGACGGGCGTCCCTACCTCTCGATGGAGTACTGCCCCCACCCCAGCCTCGCGCATGGCCTGCGCCGGCATCTCCGGTCGGTCTCCGAAGTCCTCGCCATCGGTGTCTCGATCGCCGGCGCTGTCGAGACGGCTCACCGGGCGGGCATCCTCCATCGCGACATCAAGCCCGCCAACATCCTCCTGACCCAATACGAGACGCCGGCGCTGACGGACTTCGGGATCGCCTCAACTCTCGCCGACGGCAAGAAAGCCAGCCACGGCCTCTCCGTCCCCTGGTCACCTCCCGAGTTCTTCAACCGTCCCGAAGACTCTGGCGTCCAGTCCGACGTCTGGTCGCTCGGCGCCACCCTCTACACGCTCCTCGCCCGCCGCGCGCCCTTCGAGATCCCCGGCGCCGACAACTCCTCCGAGGCCCAAGCCGCGCGCATCGCCAAGGATCCGCTTCCCCCGGTGGGTCGCCTCGACGTGCCGGCTACCCTCGAGCGCGTTTTGGTGGGGACGATGGCGAAGGATCCGCAGGCGCGTTTCCCCTCGGCTTACGCTGTGGGTACGGCGCTGCGTGAGATCCAAAACGAGTTGGGTGCCGCGCCGACGCCGCTGGTCGTGACCTCCAACTATGCCTTCGATGAGCCCGAGGAGTCGGACGCCACGAGGCTACGCGGCCCCCTGGATTCCTCCACCCGGGAGCCTCCGGAAGAGAAGGCTCGACGCAGAAGGCGACTGGCCGCCATCGTCCTTGGGATTCTTGGTGCGCTCGGGATTGCCGGACTAGCGATTGCCCTGGTCACCCAAGGTCCCGACCCTGAGGTGAGTCCTCCTGCGCCGCCGGCGACCATCGTGGTGACGGCGCCGGGAGCGACGCTCACCATCCGTACCACGCCGAGCGCGACCCAGACGCCCTCACCGACGCGTACCAAGAAGACCGCCAAGAAGACCACCACAGCGCCCGCGCCCGCCCGCCCCTGGCGATCTCCGTCGCCGACAAAGACTAAGAAGTCGAAGAGCCCCACGCCCAGCAATACCCCCACGACCACCACCCCCACCGAGGAGCCCACGACCACCCCCAGCAGCGAACCTGTCGAGACACCCGCGACCGAAGAGCCTCCCTCGACCCCCATCGGGCCTCCCACAGGCGGAGAGGTCCCGACTCCCGCGGCGTCGGTACTCGGGCAGTTCTCCCCGTAGCCCCGCCCACCGCAGTCTGGAACGATGCTTCATGATGAACGCGCTACCTGGCGGAACACCCGCCCAGACACCCCTGTCGACCCCCTTCGCTGTGATCGAAGCGGCGGCGTTGACGGACGTCGGCCTCGTGCGCCAGACGAACGAGGACGCGGTGGTCGCCTCCTACCCTGTCTACCTCGTCGCCGACGGGATGGGGGGCCACGATGCCGGACGCAAGGCAAGCGAGATCGTGGCCGAGGAACTGGGCAGCCTCGCCGGCTCAACCCCCACCATCGCAGACGTCAGAGGGGCAATCGACCGCGCCGATGAGCGGGTCGCATCCCTGACGAACCCCGATCCACATCGCCGAGCCGGGGCGACGCTGTCGGGCGTGATTGTCCTTGTCGAATCAGGTGAGCCGGGTGAGCCGGGTGAGCCCTACTGGCTGGTGGTCAACGTCGGCGACTCGCGCACCTACCGATTGGCGCATGGCAACCTAGAGCAGCTGTCGACCGACCACTCCGAGATCCAAGAGCTCGTGGACAGCGGCAAAGTCACCCCCGACGAGGCCCGCAGCCACCCCCGCCGCCACGTCGTGACGCGCGCCATCGGATCCGGCCATCGCCACACCCCCGACTACTGGCTCATCCCCATGGGCGAGCGCGACCGCATTCTCATCTGCTCCGACGGCCTCACGGATGAGCTGGACGATGCCGCCCTTGTCGCCGCCCTCTCCACGCATGCCAGCCCGGGCCCCGCAGCCGAGTCCCTCCTGCTCGCTGCGCTTCAAGCCGGCGGGCGAGACAACGTTTCCGTCGTCATCGTCGACGCCTGGGACGTGCGCGCATCCGGTGGTGTCGAGACCACGCGCGGCGACCTCGCCGACGAGGATACGATCACCCGCGACCAGGTACCCGTCGCAGGAGGCTCGCCATGACCTTCACCTACACCCCCGGACCCAACCTCGCGCTCGCCCACGGTCCCGTCGCCGCCCTCCTCGACCCGCTTGCCGACGAGCAGCTCATCGAGCGCTTGTGGAGCGTCATCCAAACCCAGCCGACGATGGCGGAACTCCTCTCCGCCCTCGCCCCCCAGGCGAGCCATGCCCTCGCCGACCTGCCTTCTTTTGCCCTGGCGATTGTGCACGATGACGGAGCTCAGGTCGTGGTCCGCGGGAACGTGAGCGTCGAGGCAGCTGGCGGGGTTGCGTTGAGCGGAGAAGGGCTCGCGAGCTGGCGTGAGGAGATGGTGCCGGGGGCGCAGGGCGTGGTGCTTCAGGCTCGCGGCGCGTCGGATGGGCCGGCTCGCGCACTGCTGGGAGGGGTTGTCAACGCCTGCCGACTTGCGGTGATGGTGGGAGCCGCGGAGGCGCCGGAACCCTCCCCGGAGGGACAACCTCCCGACTCCGCCCATGAACGCCCCGGCGCGGAGACCATCATCCCCGCGTGGATGACCGAGCAGCCCGCCGACGCCACCCCACCCCCTGCGACTAAGCCCGCCGGGGACGAGGACCTCGCCGAATACGACGAGCTGTGGGATGCCCAGACGGTTCTCGGCGCCCCCGTTTTCACGGCGCCCTCCACCCCAGGTGCCGCAGCGGGGCTTCCGGAAGGGCCGCCATCGTCCGTAGAGGAAGGGGAAACGGGGCTACCCCAGGCGCTGGCAGCCAGCGAGGAAGCGAGCGGGTCGAGTCTGGCGATCCGGGTGCTCGGGGTGGTCTGCGACTGCGGACTAGCGAACCCTCCGCGACGTTCGACCTGCTCAGGATGCGGATTGGAGCTCATGGGCGAGGCGCGCGCGGTCGACCGTCCCGCCCTAGGCCGGGCCGTGTTCTCCACGGGACAAGCTCACAGCCTCGACCACTCGCTCATCATTGGGCGCAAGCCACGCTCGGCCCGATTCACCTCGGGCAGCGTTCCGGTCCTCGTGACGGTCGCCAGCCCCAGCCAGGACATCTCGCGCACCCACCTCATGGTCGAGCTCGCGGACTGGTCGGTCCACGTGGTCGACCTTGGCGCGACGAACGGGACGATCCTGCGGCGCAAGGGCCAGCGGGATCGCCGACTACAGCCCCGAGAATCCGTCCTCGCGGTGAGCGGTGACGTCTACGACCTCGGCGACGGAGTGGAGTTGAGACTTCATGGCATTCCCTGAGCAGCCAGGCCCCGCCGGACGCATCCTCATCGCCTTTGAGGGGCAGCGGATTGACGTCGCGCCCGGTGAGGAGGTCTCCATTGGACGCGATGCGGACCTCACGATTGACGACAACCCCTACCTGCACCGCCGCCTCCTCGGCGTGGTCAATGAGCAGGGCTTTTGGTGGATTGTCAACGTCGGCACGCGCATCACAGCGACCGTCTGCGACGCGGCGACGGGCACCCAGGCCTGGCTCGCTCCCGGGGCGCGCCTTCCCCTGATCTTCGAAGACACCTCCGTCATCTTCACCGCGGGAGCGCTGACGTATCGCGTGACCATCCACAACCGCGAGCCGGCGTGGCGTTCGCTCGCGGTAACCGCCGGCGCCACGGGGACGACGACGATTGGCCAGATCTCCTTCACCCCGACGCAGAAGCAGCTCATTGTCGCGCTCGCCGAACCGGTCCTACGCAGCGAAGGGACGGGCGTGAGCCAAATCCCCTCCTCCCAGGAGGCCGCGGGCCGCCTGGGATGGACCATGACGCGCTTCAACCGCAAGCTCGACGCTGTCTGCGCCAAGCTCGAACGCCTGGGCGTGGATGGGTTGCGCGGCGGCATTGACGGCCCGGCCACCAACCGTCGCGCTCGCCTCGTCGAGTATTCCGTCGCCACCGCCCTCGTCACCCCCGTGGATCTCCTCCTTCTCGAGGGTCTTCCCGAAGAGGGGCCGGCTCGGGAGCCGGCCGCCGCAGGAGCTCACCGAACCTCCTCGACGCCCGCTCAGCGAACTCTTCCTCGACGTGACTTCGGACCCGCCGACCCACGAACCGTGCCCCTCAATCCGCTGGGCCCGCGTCCCTTCCGCGAGTCGCGCAACCCGCTGCGCCGCGCCCACCCAATGAGGCCGGCCCTCAGCCAACCGATCCGCCGAAGGGAGCAGCCGTGACACCATCGCGTCGCCAAGCCCGTCGGCCCGAGATCGATGGGTTCGAGGTGATCCGCCTGATTGGACAGGGCGGGTTCTCCGACGTCTTCTTGTGTCAACAGCTGTCCCCGCGCCGCGAGGTGGCCGTCAAGGTCCTGCTTCCCCAACGGTGGCTCTATGACGAGGGCCTCGCCCGCTTCTGGGTCGAGACCGACGCGATGGCCCAGGTCTCCACCCATCCCAACATCGTGACGATTTACGGATCAGGAATCGCCGGGGACGGAAGTCCTTTCCTCACAATGGAGTACTGCCCCAATCCGAGCCTGGCGCAGGGCCTGCGAACCCACCTGCGATCCCCGGCTGATGTCCTGGCGATCGGAGTGGCGATTGCCGGAGCCGTCGAGACGGCTCACCGGTCAGGAATCCTGCACCGCGACATCAAGCCCGCCAACATCCTGCTCACCCAGTACACAACCCCCGCACTCACCGACTTCGGGATTGCTTCCTCCCTGGCTGAGGGCTGGTCATCCGGGGTGGGGATGTCGGTGCCCTGGTCACCTCCCGAGTTCTTCAAGGATCCCGCCATCGCTGGCGTCCAGTCGGATGTGTGGTCGCTGGGCGCCACGCTCTACACGCTGCTGGCTCGACGCGCACCCTTCCAACAGCCCGGGGGAGACAACTCGCCCGAGGCGCAAAAGACGCGTATCCTCCGCGACCCGGTCCCGCCGATCGGCCGACCCGACGTCCCTCCCAATCTCGAGCGCGTCCTAGCCTCGACGATGGCGAAGGACCCCCAGGCGCGGTATCCCTCGGCCTTCGCTCTGGGAACGGCGCTGCGTGAGATCCAAAACGAATGGGGGCTCGTCCCGACGCCGCTCATTGTCACCTCGGACTATGCCTTTGATGAGGAGGACGAGGCCGAGGCCACGCGGTTGCGGACCGTTTCTGATCCTTCCGAGGGTGAGGCTCGGCGCGAGGTCATTGCCGTGGCCGACATGGAACCGACGGTCCTGCCGCAGGTCGTCCCGCCGCCTCCCGACGACTCGCGCAAACGTCAGCGTCGGCGCGTGGGAGCCATCGTGGCGGGAGCTGCGGCGGCTGTGGCGATGGTGACGATCGCCGCAGTGGCGTTGTCGCAACCGCCGCCTGTAGTCGGAACAGTCGCTGCGCCATCGTCCTCCGTCAAGGCGGCACCGACGGTCGAGGTGACGCCGGCATCGGAGCCTGAGGTGACCGAGGCGGTCTTGCCGCGGACTAGGAAACCGCCATCGGCCGACGGAGCGAACCCGGTGCCAGCGCCCCTTGCATCGAGGGTTGGGAGTGCGGCGACCCTCCTGCCTGGGCAGCCCATAGCCCCGAAGGGGACCGAGGTCAAGCGATCGGGGGCCACGGGGGTCGTCTCCTGGGAAGCGATTGAGGGGATGAGATACAAGTGGCGCAAGGCCGGCAAGGGCAAGTACAAGCCGGTGGATCGCGGGAAGCGCCGCGTCAAGGTCGAGCTGTCGGAGACAAAGAAGACCTGCATTGAGGTCGCGGCCGTGGACAGCGCCGGGAAGGCTTCCTCGCCGGTCAAGGTGTGCGTGGGCAAGCAGGTTCCGCGCCCGGCGACCTTGGACAGCGGAGGCACCCGGGCTATCTGCGCACTGCCGGGCGGTCTGCTCCAGCTGTCCTGGACCCTGCCTGAGCTGGGCGAGGATCAGTGGGTCGAATACCGGGCGGCCGGGGACCCGAACGGCTCGGGCGTCGGCGAGTGGACCGCCACATGGGACAACGTCGCTATCATTCCGCGAGGGCCGGGCGGACAAACGCACTTCCGGCTGAGGACCGTACTGGACAATGGAGACAAGTCGGCGACCACGAAGGTGTTCACCGAAGACGAGAACCGGTGGCCGATGCCACCGTGCAACTGAGACTGGGAAGTATCTGATCAAGGGAGATGAGATGAGTTCGAAGAGGATCGCTCGACAAGGCCGCGCTGCGGCCGTGGCTGTGGCGCTCGCCTGCGCGGTCGTGCCGGCGGGGTCTGGCCCGTCATGGGGAGCCACCGCGAACGAGGTGCCGTTTGTGGCGGTGGCCAACGGAGGCTCGCACGGGGTGGCGATCACTCCGCAGGGTCGGCTGTTCGCCTGGGGGGACAACCAGTGGGGACAGCTTGGCCTCGGCGACACGAAGGCGTATCCAGGCCCGAAGCTGGTCAAGGGGATAGCCGACCAGGTCACCTCGGCGGCGGCTGGCGAGTTCCACACGCTGGCGCTGACGTCGAAAGGACGGGTCTACGCCTGGGGAGCCAACGCGAGTGGCCAGCTCGGACAGGGGAACAGGACGGCACGGTCGGTTCCCACGCTCGTCTCTGGGCTCTCGGCTGCGGACCCGGTCATCAGCATTTGGGCAGGCTCCTCCATCTCGGGGGCGGTAACTAAGAGTGGGGATTTCTATCTGTGGGGAGCGGTCACCTATCTTCCCTCCTTCACTCCCGTCACGGGGATGGACAACGATGGTCCTAACAACTTGGCGACTCTCACGCCGCAGAAGTTCCCGAACAAGAGCCTGCCAAACTGCCCGAAGGTCACCGGCTACTCCCACTACGGCCGCAATGCCCACGCCCTGATGGTTTGCTCTTTGGGCCATGTGTACTCCTGGGGGCCCAACAAGTATGGAGTCCTGGGGCTGGGGGACTTCGACATGGTGCGGTATTCCGCAACGGAGATCCCCAATTTGACGAACGTCATCAAGGTGCAGGCGGCTGAGTTCCACTCGCTCGCGCTCACCTCGACCGGTGAGGTCTACTCCTGGGGTCGCAACGATGCCGGTGAGTTGGGTCGGACGACTTCTGGCTCCAGCGCGACGCCTGGGCGAGTGCTGGGTGCTCTCAACGGCAAGAAGGTGGTCGACATCGCCGCTGGGCAGGGCTATTCACTGGCGGTTACCAGCGCCGGTCAGGTCTTCGCATGGGGCTCGAACACCCAAGGCTGGCTTGGGCTCGGAACGACCACGGGAGTGTCGGTGCCCACGCAGATCACGACGTTCACGGGCACGGTGCTCTCTGTCTCGGCACGCCTCGGCCATTCGGGGGCGGTGCTGTCCAGCAAGAACCTCTACATGTGGGGAACCGGTGGTCGGCTGGGCCTGGGGGATACGACAAGGAGACTGGTGCCTACTCGCATGATCGTGGCGAAAGCCCAGGCCACCTTCGCAGCGACGAAGATTCCTGCCTCGATTGCGGAAGGAGGAGCGGTGAGCGCCGAGGCCACGGTCCTGGCGCGGGACAACGTCTTCCCCGAAGGTGGGGCGGAGATGACCCTGTCAGCAGCCGGACAGTCGGTGCCCCGATCCGTGGGCTTCAGCAAGGCTGCGAAGGGCAGCCTGACCCTCAGCGACCTGCCCGTCGGAACGCACACCGTCTCCCTTAGCTACTCCGGGTCAGACCTGGTCCGAGCAGCAACCTGGACGCTCGGGACAGTCGAGGTGAAAGGCCCTCCAGTCCCGCCAAAGACGCCAGCCCCGGCGCAGCCCAAAGCTCAGCCCAAAGCTCAGCCCAAGGCCCAGCCCCAAGTCCAGTCCAAGCCCCGGCCACAACCCAAACCCAAGGCGAAAATCTGGAAGAAACCCAAGGTCAAGACCACCTTGTCGAATAAGCAGATCAGTCACGGCACGTCGGTGAAGGTCAAGGTCACCGTAAAGGCCGGCAAGAAGTCCGTCAAGGGAAAGGTGAAAGTGACCTGGGGCAAGAAAAAGAAGACCCTCAAGCTGCGACGCGGAAAAGCCACCCTCACCATCAAGAACCTCAAGCCAGGGCCCTACCGCATCAGCGCTCAGTTCTTGGGGAACAAGAGCAAAGCCCTCAAGAAGTCGAAAGCCCGAGGAGCCATACTCCGAGTCCTTCAACCTCCACGTCCGCAGGTCATCCCCACCCGAGGTCCACGATGTCCTGACGCCATCTGCGTCGAATAACCATGCGTTGGAAGATCAATCTCCGGCGGGACAAAGAACCGCCAACCACAATCCTGCTCACCACGGACGTAACCGCGCGAGTCGGCGACCTGGCGGAGGTTCTCGCGACGGGCCAACCCCACGTCACCCTAAGAGTCGACGACCTTGGCGGCACCGCCCCCCGGGTCCTCGAGCCGGGCTCCACCCTCCATGACGCTGGCCTGCGCTCGGGCTCCACCGTCGAGGTCATCGAGGCAGCCCGGGCCGTTGTTGACCCCAGAAGAACCCCGGCCGCGCGCCTGCGAGTCCTCACCGGCCCCGATGCCGGCAAGGAGTTCCCCCTCCCGATCGGCACCGCCTTCCTGGGCCGCCATCCTCAGTGCGAAGTCCCCCTCGCGGACCCCATGGTCTCCAGCCGCCATGCGAGGATCACGGTCGGCGATCACATCGAGATTGCCGACCTCAACTCCGCCAACGGGATGGTCCTGGCCGGCCAGTACATCCAGCGATCCACCCTTGCCCCCACCGATGAGATCCTCCTAGGCGACTCGCTCATCGCCGTCACCCGCTTCGCTCGGACCGCTGCCCCCGTGCCCACCTCGCACCTCGAGTTCTCCCGCGCCCCGCGCGTCGTCCCGCCCTTCGCCCCCGACCCCCTCGCCTGCCCCGCGCCTCCGTCTCGACCCTCCCGGCGCCCGATGCCCTGGCTGGCCGCCCTCGCCCCCTTCCTCATGGGGGCCGCGATGTTCGCTGTGACCCGCTCCCTTTTCTCGGTGGTGTTCATGGCGCTCAGCCCCCTGATGATGATCGGCAGTTTCCTTGACCAGGGCGTCGCCGCCCGACGGGAGCTCAAAGAGCAGCTCGCGATCTTCACCGCCGCAACCGCAGCGACACGCGAGCTTGCCGCCCGCCTCCACCAGGTCGAACGCTCGGTCCGCGAGCAGTGGGCCCCCTCGGCCGCCGAGGTCCTTCAGGCGGTCTCCCGCCTTTCCCCGCTTCTGTGGACCCGTCGGCCTGAGTCCGAACACTTTGGCGTCCTGCGCATGGGCGTGGGAACCTCGCCTTCCCGCTGCGTCCTCGAGACTCCCCAGGGCAACAACACCCTGCCTCAACACTGGCAAGAGGTCCTTGACCTGCGAGAAGAGGTCCAGACTCTCGAAGGTGGCGCGGTCCTCGCCGGCCTTCGGGAATGCGGCGCGGTCGGCGTCGCTGGGCCGCCAGGCCTGGCCGATGACGCCGCCCGAGCCCTGATGTGGCAGCTCGTGGGGCTTCACTCGCCCGCCGAGCTGGTCCTGACCGCCGTCATGTCGCGCCGGGCTCGCGTGGGCTGGGAGTGGTTGGTCTGGCTTCCCCACACGACCTCGCCGCATTCCCCGCTCGGCAGCCGCGAGCACCTCGCTGACTCGTCGTGGACGTGTGGAGTCCTCGTGGCACTCCTCGAAGACCTCGTCGAGGTGCGGGCGGCCCAGGATGCGAGCCCGGGGGGGTCGTTTCCCGCGCCCCGCGGCCCGCTCGAGCCCACCGCGCTCCACGAGACGCCGCCGCCCGTGGTGCCGTCCGTCATCGTCCTCATCTCGGATGACGCGCCGGTGGACCGCAGCCGCCTTACACGACTCGCCGAATGCGGGCCTGACGTCGGCATTCATGTCCTGTGGCTCGCCGGTGATCTCGCAGCCCTGCCCGCCGCCTGCCGTACGTTCCTTCTCACACAGGCGCACGATGACGGCGCGACGCTTGGGCAGGTGCGCCTGGGTCAGCACACCTACCCTCTGGAGTTTGAGCGGGTTGACGCCACGACGTCCGTCGCGCTCGCGAGGTTTTTGGCGCCCGTGATCGATGCCGGTGTCCCCGTGGACGACTCCGCGGACCTGCCGCGATCCTTGTCCTATCTCACGCTCGCCGAACCGGGGATTGATCGCGACCCGGAGGTGATTGCATCGCGATGGGAGCAGACCCAGTCGATCAAGGCAGCGCCGGGCACGCAGGCGGTCGTGCGCAAGACGGCCGGGGGACTGCGCGCCCTGGTGGGTATGGCGACCAGCGGGCCCTTCGCCCTTGACCTTCGGAGTATGGGGCCCCACGCGCTCGTGGGGGGGACGACAGGCTCCGGCAAGTCGGAGTTCCTCCAAACCTGGGTGATGGGGCTCGCGACGGCCTATTCGCCGGACCGGGTCACCTTCCTACTCGTCGACTACAAAGGCGGGTCGGCCTTCGCCGACTGTGTGAACCTGCCGCACTGCGTCGGACTCGTCACTGACCTGACCCCTCACCTGGTGCGGCGGGCTCTGACCTCGCTGCGGGCCGAGCTCAAGCACCGCGAGCAGCTGCTCAACCGCAAGCGAGCCAAGGACTTGCTCGAGTTGGAGCGTGCCGGCGACCCGGACTGCCCGCCGGCGCTCGTCATCGTCGTGGATGAATTTGCGGCGCTGGTCAGCGAGGTTCCTGAGTTTGTCGACGGACTGGTCGATGTGGGGGCGCGCGGGCGGTCGCTGGGGCTGCACCTGATTCTCGCGACCCAAAGGCCGGCGGGGGTGATCCGCGACAACTTGCGGGCGAACACGAACCTGCGGATCGCGCTGCGCGTGGCTGATGAGGACGACTCGGTGGACGTGCTGGGGGTGCCGATGGCGGGGCACTTTGACCCGTCGATCCCGGGGCGAGCTGCGGCGAAATCGGGGCCGGGTCGGATCACGCCCTTCCAATCCGGCTACCTCGGAGGTTGGACGAGCGACGAGCCTGAGCCGGTCAAGTTTGAGGTGGCGGACCTGCCGTTTGGGACGGGACGAGTCTGGGAGCTCGGAGAGGTGGGCCGCGAGGAGGAAGCAGCTGCGCCGGTGGGGCCCAACGACATTGCCCGGTGTGTCGCGGCGACGTCGGCGGCGGCTGACCTGAGGTCGATCTGCCCGCCTCGGCGGCCGTGGCTTGACCCGCTCGCGGACACCTATGACGTGGCTGACCTCAATGGGAAGCGGGATGACCAGTCCCTGCTCGTGGGGGTACTCGATGAGCCTGAGCTGCAGAGCCAGCGCGCCGTCTACTACGAGCCGGACCGTGACGGGAACATGGTGATCATCGGGACGGGCGGCTCGGGGAAGTCGACGGCGCTGCGGACCCTGGCGGCCTCTGCGGCGTTCTCAACGCGACATGGAGGGCCCGTCCACGTGTACTGCCTCGACTTCGCCGCCGGGGGTTTGCGCATGCTGGAGGACTTGCCGCATGTGGGGGCGGTCATCGCGGGGGATGACGAGGAGCGGGTGATTCGGCTGCTGCGGCTCTTGCGGATGACGGTCGAGGAGCGGGCCGTGCGATATGCCAAAGCTGATGCCTCGACCATTGTCGAATACCGTCGGCTTGCCGGGAAGCCTTCTGAACCGCGCATTTTGCTGCTCGTCGACGGCGTGGCGGCTTTCCGGGAGGAATACGAATACACGAACAAGTCGGCGTGGTTCACGGTCTTTGCCCAAATCGCGGCGGACGGTCGCCAACTGGGAGTCCACGTGGTCATGACGGGGGACCGGCCGTCCGCTGTGCCGTCCTCAATCAGCGCGACCGTCCAAAGAAGGATTGTCCTGCGCCTGGCATCGGAAGATGACTACGCGATGGTCGGGGCGCCATCGGACGTATTGGGACTCGGCTCACCGCCTGGGCGGGGCGTCCTTGAGGGCAAGGAGCTGCAAGTCGCGGTGCTCGGGGGCGACTCGAACGTGGCGGTTCAGGCGCGCGTGATACGAGGAGTGGCGGCGGCCGGGCGTCGCCGCGGGCTCTTGGCAGCGCCGCCTGTACTTCGCTTGCCGACCCTCGTGGCGCTGGAGGATCTACCTGTTCTCGACTCTTGTGGACTGCCGAGTTTTGGTCTATCGGATGAGACTCTCGGGCCTCTTGGGTTCGAGGCGGGCGGACCAATGATCGTGGCCGGCCCGCGCGGCTCCGGAGCGACGACGACGGTGGTGTGTCTGGCACGGGCGGCA
>WQYN01000004.1 GCA_009781225.1 Micrococcales bacterium
GCGATGAAACAGGTGACGATGGCCTCTGGGACGAGCCTGAAGGCCGTCGCATTGGCCTACCCGGCAGGCGCCAACGCGAAACTGTCGTGGTCGTCAACCAACCCGAAGGTCGCCAAAGTCAACGCTTCAGGCAAGATCCAGGCACTCAAACCCGGCAGCACGGTGATCACCGTCAAAGCCCCCGGTGGGAAGACCGCCCGCCTGAACGTGACCGTCGTCGCCAAGGCGGTCAAAGTCACCACGGTCAAGGCCGCCAAGACCAGCACCCTCAAGGTCAAGAAGGGCAAAACCAAACGCCTGACCCTGACCCCCACCCCCAAAGGTGCAACCCTAACGAAGATGCCCACCTACAAATCCACGAAACCCACCATCGCGACCATCGACAAGACCGGCCTGGTCACCGCCAAGAAGAAAGGCAAGACCAAGCTCACCGTCACCCTCGCCGGAAAGAAAACCACCCTCACCATCAACGTCACCTAACCCCCAAAGCCCGCATCCAGACCGATTGGTCGCGTCCTGGCGGCTGTGGACGGCGTCTATGTCCTGCCAATCGCAGCGCTCGGGCCTTAGGCGCTACGGCCTCAGCCCATCAGGGGGGATGGAGGCGGCTCTCGGGGCGCAGGGTTCGTCTTCGCCGGGGGTGTACCAGGCGACTGCGTTGCCGGAGACGGCTGCCTGGGAGCAGGCGGATTCTCCTAGCCGCCAGATCACCCCGTTGCTCGCATCGAAGAGGTATTGACCGTCGTCGCCGCTTCCGGGGCCCTTGCCCCAGGCGACCCAGCTTCCCGAGACGGCGATCGTGGGGGCGCCCGGGGAGGAGACGGCGATCTCGGTCAAGGTGTAGGTCTGGGTGTTGAGAACGTAGATCCAGCCGCCGTCCGCCCCGGTGCTCGGCCCCGACGGCACGACAGACCACGCGTGGTAGACCTTTCCTGCTCCAAGGCCGTTGACCGTCATGGCGCCTTCGGTGAGAGTGTCGATAGTCGTCTGGGAGGTCTCATCACGCCAGGTCACAAGGCCCCAGACGCCGTCCACGGACAGGGCCGTGTGGTAGATGGCGCCTCTCTCATCGGTGGCGAGGTTGCCGACGTCGTCGGCGAGGATTTCCTGGGAGCCCACCTCGCCGTTGCAGAGCATCCGGGCAAGTACCAGCGTCTGCCCCCCGCCCTTCTTGGTCGCGGGGAAGGTCCAGTACACGACGCCCGCCGAGACCCGAACCTCCTGCCGGTCAACTCCCTGTTTCTCCTCGTCAAGGGCCAGATCCTCGGAGGTCGCCAAGACGCGAGCCTCCCCTCCCGACCAGCAGACCAAGCGCCAATCCGTGTGAGGCTCCTCCGCGTCCGACGTTTCCAGCCAGGCCAACTTCTCGCCGTTTGAGGACAGCGCCAGCACCCGACGGAACGGCTCCTCCTCATCGGTCACCAAGGGGTAGAACTCCTGGCCCTCGTAGGTGCCGATCTCGAGTAGCGGCCCGTCCTGAGAGGTCCGGAACCCCGCCATGACCCCGTCCTGGTTCAGCGTCGACAGATCGGGACCCCCGTAGCCTTGAGCGGTGGGATTCCCCGAGGCCATGGCCCACACCGACTCCAGCCGATCGGGAGACAACTCCGAGGCGTCATCGGTCGTCAAACACACCCCGGCCTCCAACGGCCCCGTGCACGTCGACTCCACTTCCTCGGGGATGAATCCCTCCGTCGTGGGAGGCGGCAACGGCTTGGGCTCCCCCGAGCAGCCGACACACCCGAAGCCCACCACAAAAACCAACCCCGCCACGACCCCGCGACCACGCATCAACACCCTCTCCTCTCAGTATCGGTAATGCTCCGCCTTGTACGGCCCGTCAACCGGAACCCCGAGGTAGTCGGCCTGGCCAGGCGTCAAAACAGTCAGCCTAACCCCCAGAGCGTCCAGATGCGCCCGCGCCACCTTCTCATCAAGGGCCTTTGGAAGCCGGTGGACCCCACAGTCGAACTCGTCTCCGACATGCAGGGCGATCTGCGCCAACACCTGGTTGGCAAAGGACGTTGACATGACAAACGAGGGATGCCCCGTCGCGTTCCCTAGGTTAAGCAGCCGCCCCTGAGACAGGAGAAGAATTCGGTGCCCATCAGGGAAAATCCACTCATCGACCTGGTCCTTGACCGGCACGCAGCGCACCCCAGGCACTCGCTCCAGCCCCGCGACGTCAATCTCATGGTCAAAGTGGCCGATGTTCCCCACGACCGCCCCGTCCCGCATCGCCTCCATATGCTCGACCGTCACGACATCCCTACACCCCGTCGCCGTGATAACAAAGTCCGCGCGAGCGACCACCTCCTCCACGCGCGCCACCTCAAACCCATCCATCGCCGCCTGAAGTGCACAAATGGGATCGATCTCCGAGATCACCACGCGCGCCCCCTGCCCGCGCATCGCCTCCGCCGCCCCCTTGCCCACATCCCCGTACCCCGCGATGAGCACGAGCTTTCCGCCGATCAACACATCCGTTGCCCGGTTGAGCCCGTCCGGCAGCGAATGCCGAATCCCATACCGGTTGTCGAACTTCGACTTCGTCACCGAGTCGTTGACATTGATCGCCGGGAACCGCAGTCGCCCCGCCGCCGCCAGCTGCGCGAGCCGCAGCACCCCCGTCGTCGTCTCCTCGCTGACCCCGCGCAGCGACGCTCCGATCCTCCCCCACTGCCCCGCGCGCCTGCGCACCATCTCGCGCACGATGGCGGCCTCCGCACCCTCGCTCGACGCCTCAGTCACGCTCTCCCCGAGTTCCTCCTCCATCCCGCTGAGCAGCAGGAACGTCGCGTCTCCCCCGTCGTCAACGATCCCCGTGGGACCCGAATCAGGCCAATCCAACGCCCGATACTGGCAGTCCCAGTACTCGACCAGACTCTGGCCCTTCCACGCGAACACCGGCGGACCCGCCGGCGCCTCGACGCTCCCACCCCGCCCAACCACGACCGCCGCCGCCGCGTCATCTTGGGTGGAGAAGATGTTGCAGGAGGCCCATCGCACCTTTGCTCCTAGGTCAAGCAGGGTCTCGATGAGCACGGCCGTCTGAACGGTCATGTGGAGCGACCCGGTGATCCGCGCCCCAGCCAGAGGCTGGGAGGAGGCAAACTCCTCACGCAGCGCGATGAGCCCCGGCATCTCGCCTTCCGCGAGAGTGATCTGGTGGCGCCCCGCCGCCGCAAGCCCGAGGTCAGCGACCTCGAACCGCCCCTCGACTGCGGACCTCCCCCTCAGCATTCCACCGCCTCATCAGCTAGCAGCACGGGGATCCCTTCGATGATCGGATACGCCACCGCGCAGACCGCGCAGGCCAGCCACGACCCCACGGGACCCAGCGAGGAAACCAAGGTGCCGCCATCGTCCAAAGCCTCGCGGTCAGTTAACTCACCAGCGCAGGTCGGACAGCGAAGGATCTCCCGGACCCACGGCTCGAGACTCACTCCGCGACCCCGTGAGAGCGGACAATTCCCAGGATCGCGTCGCGGATCTGCGCCATAGTCTCCTCGTCCTCGGCCTCGACGTTGAGGCGGAGCAGCGGCTCGGTGTTGGAGGGCCGCACGTTCGCCCACCAGCGCGGATGCGTCTCCCAGTGGTCGATCAGGAGCCCGTCAAGCAGGTCGAGGCGAGTCGCGTCATCGTCCGCATTCGGTTGGTAGGCAGCCCGGACCGCGGCGATCGCATCGTCAACCGAGGTGACGCGCGTGTTGATCTCACCCGAGGCGACGTAGGGGTCGAAGGCCGCGGCGAGCTCCGACATCGGTGTTCCCGCCCGGTCGAGCGCGGCGAGCACGTGCATCGCGGCGAGCAGGCCCGTGTCGGCAAAGAAAAAGTCGCGGAAGTAGAAGTGAGCGGAGTGCTCGGCGCCAAAGATCGCCTCGAACTCGGCCATGATCTGCTTGACGAAGGCGTGGCCCACCCGGGTGCGCACAGGCCGCGCGCCCGCCTTGGCCAGCAGCTCCGGCACCGCCCGCGAAGTGATGAGATTGTGGACGATGACGGGTTCCCGGCCCTCTTCGAGATCGCGCTCAATCTCCCCCAGACCGACGATGGCGGCGATGGCCGCGGGGCTGACAATCTCGCCCTTCTCATCAAGAACAAAGCATCGATCCGCATCGCCGTCAAAGGCAAGGCCGAGGTCAGCGCCGGATTCGACGATGACGCGCGCGAGGTCGCGAGTGTTGGCCGGGTCGAGCGGGTTGGCGGGATGGACCGGGAAGGAGCCGTCAAGCTTGAAGTAGAGGGGGACGAGGTCGAGCGGCAAGGGCGGCATGCCGACGGCCGAGCCGAGGACCGCGGGGACGGTCTGTCCGGCCATCCCGTTGCCGGCGTCCACGGCGACTTTGAGAGGCTCGATTCCCGTGAGGTCCACCAGGGAGCGCAGGTAGGCGGCATAGTCGGGGAGGATGTCCAGGCCCGTGACGTGGCCTCGCGTGGGAGCGCGGGGGTGCGTGCCCTCGTCGAGGAAACCCTGGGCCGTGGCGATGATGGCGGCGAGACCGTTGTCCCGGCCCACGGGCGCGGCGCCCGCGCGCATGACCTTCATGCCGTTGTATTGGCCGGGGTTGTGGCTGGCGGTCAGGACAACGCCGGGAAGGTTGCGCGTCCCCGAGGCGAAGTAGCAGGCATCTGTCGACACGAGGCCGAGGTCCACGACGTCGACGCCGCGGGAGGTGATGCCGCGCGCGACGGACGCGGAGAGTTCTCCGCCAGATCGTCGCATGTCACGACCGACAAGGATGGGTTTGGGGCCCAGATGCTCCGCCAGGGCCGCGCCAATCATCGTGGCTTCGCGGGTCCCCCACTGGGCGGGAACGAGCCCGCGCAGGTCATTCGCGTTCAGGATGTCAGCGAGGGAGCGGCGTGTCGGATCTGGCACCCCAGTAACACTACTGATGCTGGGGTCTTTAGTCGATTTTGCCGCTCAGCACACGTAGGTGGCCGTGGCGTGCTCCTGCCACGAGGGGCAGGGGTTGGTCGACAACATGGCGTCCGCGCTGGCGGACAACGTCTGCTAGAGCCACGAGATCGTCCCGCGAGGGGCCAACGGGGATGGTCTCGGGAGCCAGACGGATCACTTCCCACCCTCGGGGGGGAGTCAGCGACTCGGAGTGCCGTACACACAGGTCGTAGGCGAAGGGCTCCGGACGTCCTGCAAGGGGGCCAAGGACAGCCGTGGAGTCGGCGTAGACAAAGGTCAGAGTCGCCACGGGTCGCGCACTGCACGTAGCGTGCTGACAGGTTCGTGGTCGGTTCATACCGGTGGACATTACCGGTCATGAGGGGCTCTTTGGCGACCGACGCGCCGCTCGTCTCACATCAAGTCGGTAGGGTGAGTCCATGCCGACTCCCGCCATGCCTCCCCGCATTGAGGGGCGACGGCGCGATCGACGCGGTCGAGGGCCCCGCGGACCCCTGGTTCCTCCGGCTCTCGGGGCAAGCCGAGTACCCCGTGCCCGCTTCGAACGGTTGGTGGCTGGCGCCATCGCCCGGCTCGAGCGATCCTGGTCCCGCGAACTTGAAGACATTGACGTCGGTGTCGAGGACGTCCCCACCTCTGACCCTGCGACCTGGGAAGTCAACGGTGTTCCCGTCGGCCAGGCTTTCGGCCGCTCAGCGGGACAAAAGGCGAGGATCACCCTCTTCCGCCGACCATTAGAAGCTCGAGCTGCCGACGCTGATGAACTCGCGATCCTTGTCCTCGATGTGCTGGTCGAGCAGCTGGCCCTTCTCCTGGGCCACCGCCCCGAAGACATCGACCCCGGCTACGGGACCTGACCTACTTGGATTTCTGCATGGCCTCTTGGTAGGCGGCGACGATCTCGTCGGCGGGACCGTCCTGGACTACCTGGCCCTTTTCGAGCCAGATGGCGCGTTCGCACATGGTCAGGACCGTGGTCGCGGAGTGGGAAACAAGGAACACGGTCCCGGCCTGCTCCTTGACCTCCATGACCTTGTCTTGGGAGCGGCGACGGAAGGCTTCATCGCCCGTGGACAGGGCCTCGTCAATCATGAGAATGTCGGGGACGCGGGCGGTAGCGATAGCGAAGCGTAGGCGGGCCCCCATGCCGGAGGAGTAGGCCTTCATCGGCAGGTAGACAAACTCGCCGATCCCGGAGAACTCGACGATCTCGTCGAACTTCTCGCGGATCTCAGCGGGGCTCATCCCCAGGGCCAGTCCCCCCAGGAGGATGTTGCGGTCTCCCGTGAGGCGAGGCAGCAGGGCGGCGTTTACCCCCAGCAGGGCGCATTGCCCCTTGGCGTAGACGGCGCCCTCGGAGTAGGGCAGCAGACCCGCGATCGCGCGCAGCAGCGTCGACTTCCCCGCGCCGTTGCGGCCTATGATCCCGATCGACTCGCCCTCGTGGGCAACGAAGGAGACTCCCCGCACGGCGTGGACTTCCTTCATTGCCCCCACGGTGCGGGTGGTGCGGTCAAAAAGGCGCTGGTAGATGCCCTGCCGGTGCTCCCGAGTCGCGCCTACTCGACGCCCGCCAAACACCCGGTAGCGCACGTGAACATCATCGACGATCATCGTGGGAGGCCCCTTGGGACGGGGCGCGAACACGACCTCAGTCTCGGCCATAGCGCGCCTCCGCCCTCCAGAAGAACACGAACCCCAAGCCGAGGAACACGGCAGCCCAGCCGACCGCCATCGCCCATTCATAGGGGTAGTGGGCATACTCCCCGGGGTTTTTCGGGTCCGGAGTGATCAGGACACAACGGGCAAGCTTGAGGTACAACCCCAAGGGTTGATGTTCCAAGAGCCAGGCGATCAACTCGTGGTTCTTCGCGTACTGCGCGATGTTGAAGAACACACCGGACATGTAACGCAGCAGCTGAGTCGCGACTCCGACAAGGTTCGCGTAGTCGGGGGTCGCCTCGCAGATGCGGGCCAGCATGAACCCCGCCCCCAAGATGAAGGAGTACATGCACACTAGGACCACGGGGAACAGCAGCCACTCCCAGGTGATCGGCTGCCCGCGGAGGATCAGCACAAGGAACATCACGAGCAGCGCAGGCCACATCATGACGATCTCCGTCATCACCACAGAAATCGGCAACACCGCCCGTGGGAAGTCAAGCGCCCGCACCAGCCCCAGCCGCGACCTGATCGAGGTGGCACAGGAGTGGAGGCAGGAGGACATGAACCCGTAGAGGAAGACCCCGATCGCCAAGAAGGACAGGAAGTCCGAGGTGCCCTTCGACAGGTTGAGGGCCACCCCAAACACGACCCAAAAGACCGCAAACTGGAGCAGCGGGTTGAGCACGGCCCAGACTTGCCCCAGGTAGGACCCCTGGTTTCGCCCCATGGCATCCGAACTCGCCAGCATCTTGACGAAGTGGCGCCGGCTCCACAGAGCGCCGATGTACTGGCCAAGCGGCGGTCGGGCGCCCAGGCGCCTTAAACCATGCTGAGCTGCGAGGTCAGCTGCTTGCCGTGGCGAGAGCGCCTCGGGGGTTGGTTGGGTCACCCGCGCGACCTCACAGAGGTTGTGAACGTGATCATCCCCGTCACCTTACCGCGCAGGCCATCCCACATGAGTCTTCCTGGCGAGTCGTGCAAGCTAATCTTTGGTCGCTGAGCAAAAATGATCGCCATGCGAATGCATCGGCTCGTCCCTGCCGCCCTCATCACCGGGTTCGTGGTGGCGGTGGTGCCCGCGCCATCTCAGGCGACCGACCAGACGGTCTTATCCCTGGTCGCACCCACTCGCGCCACCCCAGGAACCAAGGCCACCCTGCGCGCTCACTGGGCTTACGGCTCGGTCCCCGTCACCGGGAAAGCCGACCTTCAGGTCCGCGACAACGGCACCTGGAAGCGCGTGAGGTCCCTGGCGATCTCCCGGGGAGTTGCCCGCACCACGGTCACACTCGCCAAATCCCGCACCTACCGTCTGCAGGCGACCTCGATCACCTCTCCGACGGAAGCAGCCCTGACCTCCTCGATCAAGCGCGTGATCCGCGTCTCCTCCTCCGTCGCCAAGTCCTCGCCCCCCGACCTCAAGGTCTCGAAGTCCTTCACGACCGCTGGATCAACCGTCACGCTGAGGGCGACTTGGAGGTCCCAGGGACGTCCCGTCATCGGCCGCGTCGCCTTCCAATGGCTCAATGGCGGACGATGGCGGCCCCTCACTGAGGCGACCACGGTCAAGGGGGTGGCCCGCATCGCGGTGACGGTCGCTGGGAACACGCGCTTTAGGGCGGTCGGGAGGGCGTCGGTCTCGCACGGCAAGCGGCTGCGCTATGGGGCGACGTTCTCGGCGAGTCCCATTGTTCTGGTCGCGGCCCGCGTGGAACCGTCGGCGCCTCCATCGCCCACCGCCCCTCCCATGGCGGGAACGCAGGTTGTCTTCACCGGCTCCGGCTGGGGCCACGGCGTGGGAATGTCGCAATACGGGGCGCGGGCCATGGCGATCGCAGGCCACACCGCCTCGGACATTCTCACGCACTACTTCACGGGAACCCACCTCGCCACGGCCTCGACCTCCGAGGCGATCAGGGTCCAGATTCTGTCCAAGGCTGGCAGCACGACCTTGACCTTTGCCGGCGGTGGGACCGTCTCGGTGACCAACCAGGGCTCGATCACCGTGCCCACCGGCGGAAAGGTGAGCCTGACCGCCACCTCCAGCGGGGTCGCAGCCCGGCTCGAAGGCAGATCAACCCGCGTCCCAGGAGGAACAAAGGCGACCGTCACCTGGTCCTCGACCCTCAAGGTGGCCGGCGCCCACGGGGTGTACAAGCGGGGCTCGATCGTCGCGAGCGTCATCGATGGCAAGCTCAATCTCATCCTCAAGGTGGCCATGGACCCCGACTACCTCTACGGAATCGCCGAAGTCCCCTCCTCCTGGGAGCCGGGCGCCCTCCAGGCCCAGGCCATCGCCGCGCGAACCTACGCCTTCATGGCGCGCGAATCCGGGGTCAAGGCCTCCTGCGACTGCCACCTCTTCGATGACACCCGGTCCCAGTACTACGCAGGCTGGACCAAGGAGAACGAGGCGATCTACGGCAAGAACTGGGTGGCGGCGGTGAACGCGACGAAGGACCACCTGCTCGTTGATGCCAACGACAACCCCGTGACCACCTTCTACTACTCCTCCTCCGGGGGGCGGACAGAAAACAGCGAGGATGTGTGGTCGTCGGCCCTGCCACACCTGAAGGCGGTGGACGACCCGTGGAGCCTGGATCCCGCCTCGGGCAATCCGAACGCTAAGTGGACCGCGACTCTCAAGGCGGCCGACGTCGCCAAGGCGTTCGGTCTTCCCGACGTGGCCAGCGTCAAGATCGCATCGCGCACGGCCGGAGGAAACGCGGCGAAACTGACGGCGACAAGCAGTGATGGCCGCACGGCGAGCATCAGCCGCGCGGAGAAGATCCGGGCGGCCTTCGGACTGAAGTCCGCCCACCTGAGCTCCGTCAAGGTGAAGTAGTCGGGGCGTCGCAAGGGCCGCCATCGTCCGCCAAATCTGACTATGTGAGACCGGCTTGACGGGAGTAGATCACAACGGTGTAACTTAGGGGGCGTTGTACGCCGGAACTCGGATGACTAGGAGCATGACCCGTGTGGAATCTCTACGGCGACGCAGGACGGACCGCGACCGATGTCGGTGCGCTGTCCCAGGTCCTTCCGCTCTTCGCCCCCCCGTCCGACCCGGGCCCACTGGGCTGGCAGGAGCTGGCACTGTGTGCCCAAACCGACCCCGAAGCCTTCTTCCCAGAGAAGGGCGGGTCAACACGCGAGGCGAAGCGCGTCTGCGAAGGCTGCGAGGTGCGCGCCGAGTGCCTCGACTACGCCTTGAAGAACGATGAACGGTTCGGCATCTGGGGCGGCTACTCGGAGAGGGAGCGGCGCCGACTCAAGCAGCGGAGGGCACTTGGAGCGTGAGGGCTGCGGGCCGACAACAACGACCTGTCTTGGCCCCGATCACCGCCGTTGTCGTCACGCGGGGTCGGTCGGACTACCTGCCGCGCGCCCTAGTCGCCCTCGCTGAACAGACGCAGCCGCCCGAGCGGGTGGTGCTCGTCGATGTCGGAGACGGTCAAGACCCGGCGATTGCCGAGATGGCGAATCGCTGCGGCATCCCCGCCGAGGACTTGGTCTTTGTTCACGCCCGGGGGGCGCGGAACTTCGGAAGGGCGGTCGCCGCGGGGCTGGCGGCGGTAGAAATCTCCCCAAACGAGCGACTGTTCCTGCTCCACGACGACTGCTACCCGGCCCCCGACTGTCTCGAGACTCTCGCCCGCGCCATCGAGTTCGCACCCTCGGTGGTGATCGCCGGACCCAAGCAGCGCTGCGCGCAGATGCCGCAGTCCCTGGGCGAGGTCGGAGTGGCCGTCTCGCGGTTTGGACGGCGCATGACCGGGGCGGAAGACGGCGAACTGGACCAGGGGCAATACGACCACCGCGAGGACGTACTAGGGGTCGGAACAGCAGGAATGCTCGTGAGAGCCGACGCCTGGGTGGACTTGGGCGGGATTGACCCCGCGCTGGGTCCCTTCCGCGACGGGCTGGACCTCTCGCGACGGGCACGGCTGGCCGGACACCGGGTGATCGTGGTCCCAGCGGCCGTGGTCTTCCATGAGCAGGCGTCTTTCCGGGGCATGCGTTCGCGGCGCTCGGACGATGTTCGGCGCTCCTTTGGGGCGCGGCGCCGGGCGTTCATTCACACCCAATTGGTTCATGCGCCGCTGATCTTGGTGCCGTTCATCGTGGTCGCCTCCCTCGTCTCAGGGCTGGGCCGCGCGGTGTGGCGGCTGGCCACCAAGGACCTCGACCTCATCGCCGTCGAGCTCGCGGCGCCCCTCGCGGTACTGGGTCAGCCCCACCGCATCCTGCTGGGACGCCGCCTGGCATCGCGGTCGCGCCGCCTCAAACGAGGAACGCTGCGCCCGCTCCAGACCACATGGGCCGACGTCCGAGCGATGAAGCGCGACCGGCGACTTGCCCGAGCCGAAGAGGTGCGCCAAGCCCAAGCTCCCTCCGAGGTCGAGCTGGCGGACCTCGCGGCGCTGGCCGCCCGGCGACGCATCGGCAAGCTCGCAGCCTGGGGCGTGTTGCTCGTCGCGGTCGTGGCCTGTCTGGCGCGGCTCGTTGGGCCAGGCCAAGTGGTCGGTGGCGCCCTTGCACCCCTGACCGCCTCCGTGGCAGGCGCCTGGTCGCGAGCCTTGGGAACGTGGGTTTCTGCCGGTCTGGGGACGCCGGGACCTGCGGATCCGTGGGCAGCGGTCTTGGCCTGCGCTCACACCATCTCCTGGGGGCATGGGGTGCTCCTCCTGACGCTGCTCGCCCCTGTGCTCTCCGCGACCGGAGCCTGGTACGCGGCCGGAGCTGGCGCCCGGTCTGTCAGCGTGCGCACCTGGGCTTGCGTCGCCTACACCGCCTCTCCCGTCCTGTGGACCGCCCTGGCTCAGGGGCGCCTGGGAGCCGCGACCGCCCACGGCCTCCTCCCGTGGATCCTGCTGACCGTCGCCCGCGCCGTGGGGGCCGATCGCCGCGACCTCATCCGTCGCGCTGTCGACGTGGATGGGTCCTCAGACGTACCAGGGACGATGACGGAACGCTCCATGGTCACGCGCCGCCCCTCCCTTGGGGATGCGGCCATCGCCGGTCTCCTGCTCGGGGTCGCCTGCGCGGGCGCCCCGATCCTTCTTCCCGTCTGCCTCATCTTGCTTTTGGCGACGCAGGTGGTGGCCCGATTCCAGTGGCGTCTGCTGATCACGGCCCTACTTCCCCTTGTCTGCTTTGCCCGCCTCATCAAGGCCGCCATCACCGCCGGTTCCTGGCGGATGCTCCTGGCCGACCCCGGAGTGCCCCTCGCCTCGAACCCCACCCCGCTGTGGCGGGCCCTCCTCGGCTGGACCGACGAGCCCGTGGTCCCCTACCGGCTGTCGATCCTGAGCCCGGTGCTCGTGGCCCTGTCCTGCTTCATTGTTGGCGCTGCCCTGCTTGCCCTGCTGCGTCGAGGAGGTCGAGGCGCCGCGGTTCGCCTGGCCTGGGGTGTCGCCGTCGCCGGCCTCGCCACGGTCTGGCTGGCCGGCCGCATCCCCACGGCCATGTCGACGTCCACGATGGTGACCCCGTGGTCTGGAGCTGCGGTAAGTCTCGTGACGGCGGGGCTGCTCATGGCGGCTGCCGCCGGCGCCGACGGCGCCGGCGGACGGTTCTTCCGCAGAGGCAGCGCCCCTCGACTTCAGGCTGCAGCGCTGGTCGCTGTCATGCTCATCGGCCCGATCGCTGGACTTGCTACAACCATCTGGCAGTGGTCCGTCAGCCGGTCTGTGCTGGTCGAACGCTCCTCGCGGCCGGCCCTGCCCGCGGTGGCAGGCCTTGCGGCGGCTGGGGATGACGCGACATCAACCCTTGTCCTTAGCCGCAAGGATGGGGTGACCCAGTGGCACCTCACGCGCGGCTCCGGACCCGATCTTCTCGACATGGCCGCCGTCGCCGCGAGCGCCGAACTGGAGGGGTCGCTCACCCACCCCTCCCCCGTCGAACCTACCCCGGGCACGATCGACATCTCCTCCCTGGTCGCCGGGATGGTTGGGGGTGGAGCCGGGGGAACGGCCGACGCCCTGTCCCGCGCAGGTGTGGGCTTTGTCTTCACCCCCGTTGGAAACAAGACCCTGGCCGCCGCTCTCGATTCGACCGAGGGACTCTCGCGAACCGCCGAGGCCGCCGAGGTCGGGATCGCCTGGAGGGTGGGCGACGCCGATTCGCCGCGACGCAGTGCCTGGGCGCAGCTCGTCGAGCCCGACGGGAGCTGGACTGCCCTTCCCGTCCGCGGGGCCGTGATCCCGCCAGGAGGAACCGGACGCCTGGTGGTCCTCTCCGAATCAGCGGACTCAGGATGGAAGGCGACGATCGCCGGCGTCGGACTCGAAGCCGGCCGCGACGACTGGCGGCAATCCTTCGACGTCCCCGCCAGTGGTGGCTCCCTGGAGATCTCTCGTGGGCGCGACCCGCTCGTCACGGGCCAGATCACCATCCTCGTGATGAGCCTGCTCGTGGCGATGCCCCTGAGCCGCCGGCGAGCGAGCGAGGAGGCGTGAGATGACAACCCCCTGGATCCGAGCTAGCGCATCGGTCGGCTCCGCCCTCCTGCTCGTCGCAGCCGCGCTTGGGCTGACCTGGCTTGACCGCAACCATCCGCCCGGGCCGTGGGAGGAAGGAAAGGCGCTGGACGTCATCGTCGATTCGGGATCCTCGCGGGCCGTTTGCCCTGGCCAGATGCGACTGGCGACCGAGGGGGCCGAGGGTGAGGACATCGCCTACGACCGGGTCTACATCCCCCAGCCAGCTGAAGTTAGCTCCCAGGTTCTCGGCGTGGTCGGGGCGGGGAAAGGCGCGCAGGTGTGGACCATCGGCTCGACGGAGCGCTCGGCGCTGCGGGAAGGCGAAACCCACGTGCTGAGCCAGCCGGCAACACCCGCATCCCTGGCTCTGGCCTCCGGAAGCGGCCGAGACGGAACGACGATGGCGGCCGGCGGGGTCTTGTTCTCATCAACCGCCGGTGACCTGCGGGGCCTTGCCGGGGCCAGCTGCATCCTGCCGCGCTCCGACTCCTACATCCTCGCGGGGTCCACCGAGGTCGGCTCCTCGGCTCTCCTGACTGTCGTCAACCCCGGGGCCACCGCCGTCACCGCCGACGTCACTCTCTGGGGGGCTGCCGGGGTGATCGAGACCGTGGGAGCCTCAGGCCTGGTGATCCCTCCCGACTCGGAGCGCGTGGTGCGCCTGGAGGGCCTGACGGGTGGCGAGGATCGCCTTGCGGTCCGTGTCAGCGCCTCGGGCGGCGAACTCGCGGTGTACCTCCAGCACACACGCCTTGAGGGCCTTGTATCCGCCGGAGTCGACATCGCGGTGCCCGGCGCTCCACCCGCCACGGAGGTTGCGCTCGGGGGGATCGTCACTCAAGAGACCACGCTCGACACGACCGACCCCACCGTGCTGCGGCTCCTGGCCCCCGGTGACCTCGAAACCCGCGTCTCGGTGGCGATCTTTGGGCCTGAGGGGGAACTGGATCTTCCGGCCACCGAGGACATCGTTTTGCCGCCTGCGGAAGTGACGGACATTCCCCTGCTGGGCATCCCCACGGGAACCTACTCGGCGATCGTGACGGCAGACCATCCCGTGCTCGTCGCGGCGATGTCGACGACGGGCGGGGAGGGTGGCGCTGAACCTTTTGAGGTCGTGGAAACCGCCGGGGAGGACGGGGTGGACGAGGTAGGCGAGGTCCACGGGTCTGCCCGAGAGATCACTTGGAGCTCGGGAGAGGAAGCCCAGCAGAACGGATTCCTTCCCCTCTTCCCCGCGACCAGCCACATCGCCATCGGCGGCGCAGCCGGCGCCAAACTGAGGGTCTGGCTCATCGGTACCGATGGCAGCGAAGGCGAGCCTGTCGAGTTCTCCATCCCCGCCGGGCGCACCACCCTCCTGACACCCTCCCAGTTGAGGGCGACCGAAAGCACCGCCGGCATCCGGTTCTCCCTCGACTCCACCCAACCCCTAGGCCTCGCCGCCGTCCTGGAGGATGATCCAGGAATCGCCGTCATGACCCCCACCCACGCCTACACCCAGTCCCGGTCCATCCCCGTCCTCCCCCTCACCCCCTAGTGGAGGACTCCGGGGGAGGCGGGGGAGGTGTTGTGGAGGTTGGGGCCGCGAGCGCAGGCGGTGACCCAATGACCCTGTGCCCACCCCAGACTGGTAGACCGAAAGGAGAAGGACCCGATGGCCGCGTCGAACCCACCGTCGGGGCCGAGCCGCCGATCGGTGATGCCCCGTGCGTCATCTAACGAGCAGCCTGCGCCCCACCGCGATACCGCCCCCACGCGCATCGCCCCCATCTCGATCCCCCCAGCGAGCGAGGTCCCCGAAGAAGCCCCGCCCCGAGAACCTCGACGTGTGACCGCGCGGCCCCTGTCGGTCCAACCCTCCTCCTCGCGCGCCGCCGAGGATAGCTTCGAGGATCACATCCCCGACGAGGCCCCACAGGAGCCTTCCCGACGTCCGTGGTTCCGCTGGCCCAGGCGGTCCGGTGCCCCCCGCCGGCCCCGCGGCCCCCGCCGCCGCACCATCCGAATCGTCTCAATCCTCGCGATCCTCGCGGTTGCCTGGCCGCTGGGCCTGTTCCTCTGGGCGAACACGCGCCTCCACCACGTTGACGCCCTGTCGAACCGGGAGGCGACCCCCGGCACCACCTGGCTCATCGCCGGCACGGACCGGCGCGGCTCAGGCGGCGTCGACAACGCCGACGTCGAGGGCGCTCGGACCGACACGATCATGATCCTCCACTCCCCCCCCTCCGGCACCACCGCCCTGATGTCCCTTCCCCGCGACACCTATGTCGCGATTCCAGGGCATGGCAAGAACAAGATCAACGCCGCCTACGCCATCGGCGGCCCCAAGCTCCTTGTCAAGACAGTCGAGAAGCTCACGGGAATCACCATCGACCACTACGTCGAGCTCGGCTTTGGCTCGGTCGTCGACATTGTCGACGCGGTCAGTGGCGTCGAGCTGTGTTACGACAAGTCCGTCAAGGACCCCGACAGCAAGCTCAAGTGGAAAAAGGGCTGCCACCAGGCCGATGGCAAGACAGCCCTCGCCTTCTCCCGCATGCGCTACCAGGACCCCCTCGGGGACATCGGCCGCGCCCTGCGTCAACGCCAGGTGGTCGGGGCCGTGATGAAGCGCGCCCTGACCCCCGCGACCTTCATCAACCCCGTGCGCCAAGTCCGCCTCCTCACCTCCGGAACCTCAGCGGTGGTCGTCGACGAGAAAGCCAATCTCCTCGACCTCGGCAAACTCGCCTTCGCCTTCAAGCGGGCTACCGGCCCGGGCGGTGCGACGGGAACGCCGACCATCGCCTCCCTGGGTTATGATCCGGGCGGCGGGGTCGGCTCGGCCGTGCTCCTCGACGACAAAGCAGCCGCCAAGGACTTCAAGCAGCTGGCGAAAGGAACCTGGACCGGGAGTGATAGCGCCGGTCAGCAGTAGTCTTGCCCACACCCCCCCTTTCAGACCCCAAGGAGATCGCCCCTGTCCACCCGTTCCACGACCCCCGCGCACGATGGCGAGTCCCGTCATCGTGCGCATGTGACCCATCATCGAGGTGCTCGGGTCGCGGGCCTAGTCGCGCTGTCGGTGGTGCTGGGGCTTGGCACGGCGGGGGGGACGGGCTACTGGCTGTTGGCGAGCCGAATCGAGTCCTACGACACGACGCCGCAGCTGGTGAACCGGCCGGCGCCGCGGGGATCCACGGCCCCAGCGCAGGACGCGCTCGACCCCTTTGACGGCCGATCCGTCAACCTCCTGATCATCGGCTCTGACTCGCGCGACGGTGCGAATCGGGAGACCTCCGACGCCAAGGATGTCTCAGGCATGCGGTCGGACACGCTCATCATCGCCCACATCGCGGCGAACCGGCAGCGCATGATCCTCGCCTCGATCCCGCGCGACACGCTCGTCGACATCCCCGAGTGCACGATGTCAAACGGCTCCACCACCACCCCCGTCCACACGAAGATCAACGCGGCCTTCGCCTTCGGAGCGGCCTCCGGCGAGCATCTGGGGGACGCGGCGGCCTGCATCCAACAGACCGTCGAGACCGTGACCGGGGTGAGGATCGACGGCTGGACGGTCATCGACTTCGCTGGGTTTTCCTCGATGGTCGACGCCCTGGGCGGAGTCAAGATATGCGTCGACCGCGACATGTCCTCGACTAACGCCAAGCTCGACATCACGATGGGCTGCCACAAGTTCGACGGAAAGACCGCCCTGGCCTATGCCCGCGCGCGCAAGGGCAAGGGCATGCCCGAGGGCTCCGACCTAGCCCGGATCGGACGCCAGCAGCAGCTCATGGTCGCGATCCTCAAGAAGGCCGCTTCCTCCTCCCTGCTCACCGACCTGCCCGAGCTCTACCGATTCGCCGGGGCAGCCCTAGACGCAGCTGCTTTTTCTGAGGCTCTGGGATCCGTCAAAGCCCTAGCAGGCCTAGCCCGATCCCTACGATCCATCCCCCTAGAACGCATCGAACTAGTCACCGCCCCCTACGTCGACGCCGGCGACAGAGCCAACGTCCTCTTCTCCCTAGACGCCCCCGCCTTCTTCGATTCCCTAGCCGAAGACCGCCCCCTAGTAGGCGCCACCCCCACCCCCGCGTCCTAGCCCCCCAGCCGGAAACTGCGGAGTGGTCTCCTTGAAAAAAGCCCCCCAAAATTCAGGGAAACCACTGGCTCTCCTGACCCGTCTGTGGGTTGGTTGGGTTCGGGTGTTGGTGGATCTGGGTAGTCGTCGAGGTTGACACTGTCGCGCCTGGGCGAAGGCACCGTGGCGGTGCCCGACGGCGTGACGCCCGCAGCGCCCGACACCGCTGCCTCGCCCGTCCCACACGAGGCAAAAGTCACAAACCCATGTGCAAAAGTCACAAACCCATGAGCAAAAGTCACAAGTCCATGAGCAGAAGTCGCAAGTCCAGGTTTTGGCTCCCGCGCCAAGTCCGGGCACTCCTGTGACCAGGGCAAACGCCGGACGTCGGGGACGGTGGCTGCGTCGAAACCTGGGTTTGTGACTTTTGCCCTCTTTGTGGGTGGCGCTGTCTGCGACGCGAAAGCCACCAATGCCGGGGCCTCGACACCCAAATCCCACCCAAAACAACCCGCCACCTGCACCTACACATCAAACCCAACCCACAGACGCGTCAGGAGAGCCAAACCACTCCCCAGTCCGCTACCCCGGACCCCCCGGCGACAGAGAATGAGTACAGTGCACCCATGGCATTTGCTGCGACACCGGCCCCGCAGGGTCGGGTCGGCCTACAGCAGCTCCGGGCCAACCTCTCCGCCTGCATCGACGAGGCCAAGTCAGGACGAACCTTGGTGATCACCGACCACGGCACTCCTGTCGCCCGCATCGCCCCTCTCGCCGGGGAGTCGACCTACGACCGCCTCATTTCCGAAGGAGTCATCGTGCCGGCTCGACGCCGAACGGACCACCTTGATCCACCGGTCTCCGTCGGCGGCCCAGTGAGCGACTTGATCTACGAACAGCGCAGTCACCACCAACACACCCCAAGGCCCAACGAGTCTCTAGTTCGGGGGTAACGCCAAACCCCCCAACAACCCCACAAACTCCTCCTCCCCAATCACCCGCACCCCCAGTTCACGGGCTCGGGCTTCCTTAGACCCGGCTCCAGGCCCCGCGACCACGAGGTCGGTCTTCTTAGAGACAGAACCCGATGCCTTCCCCCCGCGGGCGGTGATCGCTTCCTTGGCTGACTCACGACTGAACCCCACCAGGCTCCCGGTCACCACGACCGTGAGGCCCGCCATCGTCTGCTCGAGACGATCGCCGGCGGGAACGGCCATGACGACCCCGTCCCGCTCCCAGGCTGCGCAGATCTCCTGGTGCCAGTCCACGGCAAACCACTCGACCACGGACTCGGCAATGACGGGACCCACACCGTCCACCGCCGCCAGAGCATCAGCAGAGGCAGCCCCGATCGCAGCTACGGACCCGAACGCCTTGGCCAGAGCCCGCGCCGCCGTCGGCCCCACATGCCGAATGGACAACGCCACGAGGATCCGCCACAAAGGTCGACTCCGCGCCGCAGCGATCTGCTCCAACAGCGCGACCGTGTTCCGCGTCGGCTCCGAGGGTTTGTTCTTCTGCGGCTTTGACCAAAAGAACCCCTCCCTGCCCCACTCCCCCGTCCGAGGATCCGCCCGCCACACCGACGCCTCGCGCAGCCCCTCGGCCGTCAACCCAAACAGCCCAGCCTCGGAGGTCAACACCGGCTCCGACTCCCCAACAGACTCCCCGCCCGCCTCCCCAACAGACTCCCCGCCCGCCTCCCCAACAGACTCCCCAACCGCCCCCCCACCCGACCCCCCAACAGACCCCCCAACAGGCCGCCCCCGCTCAGGATCCGCCAAGGCGAGCGCCGTCTTCATCCCCAGTTCCTCAATATCCAGCGCCCCCCGTCCCGCCGCATACGCCAACCGCTCCGCCACCTGCGCCCGACACCCTCGCGCGTTGGGACAGCGCAGATCGACATCGCCTTCCTTCATGGCCCGCAGCCCCGACCCGCAGGACGGGCAGACCTCCGGCATGACAAACGCCACCTCGTCCCCCGTCCGCGCCCGCAGGACAGGCCCCACCACCTCGGGAATCACATCCCCCGCCTTGCGGACCACCACGAGGTCGCCGACCCGCACATCCTTGCGCGCAACCTCCCGCGCATTGTGCAGAGTCGCACTCGACACCGTTGACCCTGAGACGCGCACCGGCTCCATGACCGCGAACGGCGTGACCCGTCCCGTGCGCCCCACCTGCACCTCTATCCCCTTTAGGCGCGTCGTGACCTCCTCCGGCGGGTACTTGAAGGCGATCGCCCAGCGCGGCGCCCGCGAGGTCGCCCCCAGCTGCCGTTGCGCCGCAAACGAGTCCACCTTCACCACGAGGCCATCAATGTCCAGCTCCAAGTCCCCCCGCATTTCCCCATAGCGCACGATGACGGCCATCACCTCCGCGATCGAATCCACGACCTCGGTACGTGGAGACGTGGGCAACCCCCAGGAGGCGAGCAGCTGATAGACCTCCGACTGGGCCCCAAGCAAAGGAACCCCATCCCCCCAGGTCAACGCCCCTATCCCGTGGACTGTCAGACTCAACGGTCGGCTCGCCGTCACCGCAGGATCCTTTTGCCGCAGCGACCCCGCCGCCGCGTTGCGGGGATTGGCAAACCGGGGGCGACCCTGAGCCTCCATCGCCCGGTTGAGTTCGTCGAAGTCGCGGGTCGAGATGAACACCTCACCGCGGATCTCGATCAGTCGAGGCGGGGCGCTGGTCCCCAGCCGCAGGGGCACCGACCGGATCGAGGCGACATTCGTCGTGATGTCCTCTCCGACCCGCCCATCCCCTCTAGTAGCCGCCGTCACGAGCCGTCCGTCCACGTAGGTGAGGTTGACCGCGAGCCCGTCGATCTTCAGCTCGGTGAGATAACGAACGCTCCCCACCTCCGCGGCAACCCTGGCAGCCCAAGCCTCGACGTCCGCTTCGCTCGTCGCATTATCGAGGCTGAGCAGGGCTTCTGCATGGCGCACCGACGCGAAATCCGCCGACGGCGGCGCCCCCACCGTCTGGGTCGGCGAGTCGGGCACTCGAAGCACCGGGTGGGCCTCTTCCAGGGCCTCGACCTCGCGAATCAAGGCGTCGTAGTCAGCGTCGGGAATCTCCGGAGCGTCCCGGAGGTAGTAGGCGGCGCGGTGAAGTCGGATTTCTGCCGCCAACTCAGCCCAGCGCGTCGTGGCCTGTTCGAGCGAAGGTTCCATGCCTCCATCGTGCACCAATGGGGTGACACGTGGTGGCCAGGACACGAAAACACTGTGTTCGCACTGGTATCCTCGCCATGGCGAGCGTCGCCCATTTCGTGGCGCGCCGCCGCCTGATAGGGGCCCCAGGGTTCCCTGGCCCGACAAACCAACACGAGACTGGTGAAGAATGCCTGACGAAACCACCCCAGCCGCCGCCCCCGACAAACGCCCCTCGCTCACCAAGCGCGCGGTCGGCATCGCGGCCATCGCCACGACCGTCCTTGCCGCCGGTGCCATCGTGGCCGCCGTCATGACCGTCCCTGCCATGTCGAAGGCGAACGAGATCGCAGGACTCACCTCCCTGATGGAGGCAACCGAGAACGCCCAAGCCGCTCTCAACACCGAAGTTCAAGAGATCATGCTGCGCGACCGCACCGAGCGCGAGCCGGACGAGGAGCGGACCGGGCGCGCAGTCACCGCCCTCATGGACGCGGCCAAGTCCGTGGGCATCTCCGCGATCGGGATCGCCGACGACACCCGAGGCAAGCAGGCCACCGAGCTCCTCACTAACGGCGAAGAGCAGCTCGTCAAGGCCCGGGAAACCGCCTACACCGGCGTGCCCGTGGGCCAGGCCTACGTCAGCTTCGACACCCTCATCGAGGACACCTGGACCATCCAGGAGGCAGCGGCCCCCTCCCTGCGCGAACTCGACCCCGAGATCGGGGAGACGGCCACGCTCTTCGTCGAGACCTACCGCAACTTCCCTCCCCAGGTCATTGACCCCACCGGCAAGTCCCCCAACACGCGCAAGCCCATGCTCGACGAGATGACCGATCCCGCCAACTCGAAGGCCTCCTCCGCTCGCCTAGTCGCCTACTCCACGGCTGGCGGCGCGGGCGTGTTGGCGCTGGTCGCCATCGTTTTGTGGGCGACAGTCCTGCGTCGCAAGTCCACCAAGGCGCACGATGACGGCGCACCCGTCCCGCCGGAAAAGCCCGCCAAGAAGGCCAAGGCTCCCGCGGGGCCTGTTGCGCCGGCGCCTGTTGCGCCGGGACCTGTGGCGCCGGGGCCTGCAGCGCCGGGGCCAGCTGCGACGCAGAAGAAGCCTGTCGTTGAGCCGGGACCCAAGGCGCCGGGTGGCCCGGCGGCTCCGGCGGCTCCCAGCGGCCAGCCGATCGCGATCCGACCACCAGCTCCTGGCGCCGGGGCGCCGGGCATCCGCCCTCCCGCGACCACGCCGGGAAGGCCAGCGGTCGCCCCACCTGCGACGGGACGCCCGCCGCTGACGAGGCCCGGCGCACCACCTGCCATCCGTCCACCTCTCAGCGGGACCGGTGGGCCGCCATCGTCCGAAGCGGGGTCAACGACACCTCCTCTGGCCCCATGGCCGAAGAAGCCGCCGACTGCGTAGCGCGTGGTCGACGTCACCATCAACGGGAAGAACCGTCCTAGCGACGGTCTGGAGGGACAGGTGGAGACCCCCAAACGGACACGATCCGGGCGGTCGGGGAACCTGCTGGTCGCATCGGCGGTGCTCCTCATCGTGGCCGCCTTGTCCGGCGTTTTCGTGTCGTGGCAAAGCGTGATGCTGCTTCGAGACACCCGGTACGACGCCCTGTCCGTGACCATCCTCGGCGACCTCGAAGAATTCCGAGGCCGGCTGAACGAGGAGATCAGCGCCGCCAGCGTCAGCAACCCTGACCAAGAGCGGTTGACGTTGGCGCAACAGGCCTCGGACAAGCAGGCGATCACTCTCACGACCCACGCCTCTGACGCGGGGCTGATCCACGCGGTCGAGGACCAAGACTTGGCTGACCGGCTGCGCTCCTTCTTCGCCGATCCGGTCAAGGCCCTCAACGGCGCGCGCCCGGCCCCCGGAGGGCTTAGGGCTGTGGGCCTCGAGCAGGCGTTGATCGACATGGTGGAGTTGGCCGACCTGTGTTCCCGCTCCATCACCGATCCGGTTCTCGCGGCGCATGCGATCCAGCTGCCTTCCCTGGGCCCAAACAACGAGGTGAACGATCCCGCGCGCTCTGGGGCCATCGCCGAGATGGCAACCTCGGCCCGGTCTTTGACAACGCAAGCGACAGCCCGGCTAGTGACTGACCTCGTCATGACCGTGCTAGGCGCGACCGGGGCCGTGCTGCTCCTCCTCCTGTCGTCCCGCGAGAAGAAGCGCCGTGAAGCCCGCGACGCCGAAGCCCTAGAGCGCTCCTTGGCCGCGTTGGACGATGACGAACTCAACTCCCCAGAGGATCTCGCCGAAGGTGACCGGCCGGGTGGGCCGGTCCTGCCGGTCCAACCGGTCCTTCCGGTCGGGCCGTTCGGACCTGACGGACCCAAACTCCCCTCTGCCCCCGACCTCCCCACCCCGCCCGTCCCCGCCGCTCCGCCCACCACTCCGCCCGGTCCTCCATCAGCACGAGAACCGGCCCCGTTTGACGACTCCTTCCCGCCGGTGATCGCCGCACCTCGCATCCCCACCCGGGATCGCCCCGAGTTCCGGCCGCGCGCGGGAGCCGGATTGTCGACCTTCCCCGCAGCCGCACACCCCGTGACGGGAGCCCACGAGGACGCCCCCCAGCCGCCGGCGATCCCCGGCCGACTCGACGATTCCTCTGACCACCCCACCCGCCTCTCCGATGCCATCCGAGAAGCCGCGGCGAGCGTCGGTCAGCCCCACCGAATGTGGGTCACCGAACGCGCCAACCCCGACCTAACACAAGATGCCCATCCCCTCATCGTCGAGATACTCAAACCCCTGCTCAACAACGCGATCCGATTCTCCCCTCCAGCATCCCGCATCCGCATCACGACCCGAGAGACCCCCACCGCCGTCAGGATCGACATCACCGACGAAGGCACAGGACTCGACCCAGAAACTGCCCGAATCCTCACCGCCGCCCTAGCAAACCCCCACGAAGCCCACCGCCTAGGAACCCGAGGCCTCCCCTCGGCCGCCCAAGCCGCCGCCCACCTAGGCGCCCGCGTAGGCCTAGTCCCCCACAAAAACGCCCCCGGCACCACCGCAGTAGTCCTCCTCCCCACCACCCTCCCGTAACGCCACCGACGAATCGACGTACCACGTCCTAGAAGGCGAGAGCATCCCTGCCTGCCTCGAACTCGGCGAGCGCCTGGTCCGCCGCGCGCCGATCCACCGTTGCCACGGGGAACTGGCTGCCGTCCGTGATGGGGGATCGTCCAGTTGCATCTCCCGCGCCGAGTGCGAGGAATCCGACACTTTGGACCGCTGTCAGGGACCCAGAATTGTCGGATTCCTCGCACTCGGCGTTGGGGCTCGATTCCGGGTTGGTGATGATGCCGTGGCCTAGGACACGGTCTCCCTGGTAGAGGACGGCGGACTGGCCCGGAGCGACGGCCCAGGCTGGTTCGAGAAGGTCGATTCGCCATCGTGCGCCTGGGTGGGGGCGAGCGGGGAGGGGGGAAGCGTGGGCGGGGAGGGGGGAAGCGTGGGCGGGGAGGGGGGTGCCGTGGGCGCGGACTTGGACTTCTACCTGGGCGCCTGGGGTGAGGGGGGCGTAGGTGAGGAGGTTCTCGATCTCTAGGGAGGTCGTGCGCAGGGCGTGCTTGGGGGCGACGTGGAGGGTGTTGGCCGCCACATCGACGCGGGAGACGTAGCGGGGGTGGCCGTCGGGGGCGGGGTTGGGCAGGGCGAGGCCGCGGCGCTGGCCCATGGTGTGGCCGACGGCGCCGCCGTGGGTCCCGACCTGGACGCCCCGCTCGTCGAGGATGGGACCGGGCTGGGCGCCCAGGCGAGATCGCAGGAAGGAGCGCACATCGCCATCGGGCACAAAGCAGAGGTCCGTGGAGTCGGGCTTGGTCGCAGCGGTGAGGCCGATGGCGGCGGCTCGCTCGCGCACGGCTGCTTTCGACGGGAAGTCGCCGAGGGGTAAAAGGGCGCGGGACAGGGCGTCGGGCCCAACGCCGGCGACGACATAGGACTGGTCTTTGGCCAGGTCGCGGGCGCGGGAGAGGGTGAGGCGACCCTCGGTGTCGGCGCCTAGGCGGGCGTAGTGGCCGGTGCAGACGGCGTCGAAGCCCAGGTCTTGGGCGCGGGTGATGAGTGCGCCGAACTTGATGTCCTGGTTGCAGCGGACGCAGGGGTTTGGGGTGCGGCCGGTGCGGTAGGCGTCGAGGAAGGGGGTGAGGACCAGGGCGTCGAACTCGGCGCTGAGATCCCAGGTGAGGAGGTCAATGCCGAGAGTCTCGGCGGCCCGGAGCGCGTCGGCAGCGGTATCGGCAGAGCAGGAGCGGGCGCGGGGGGGCTGGGCTGCGGGGGCGGAGGCAGAACGAAGCGCCGACGCGTCGAGAACCCGGGCCCCGTGGAGGAGGAGGTGAACACCGACCACCTCGTGCCCGGCTTCCATCGCGAGCGCGGCAGCGACGGCTGAGTCGACCCCTCCACTCATCGCTGCCAGGACCTTGAGACCCACGGGCGGGAGTCTACGCGGCGAGCGCGCCCGGCGAACCGAGCGACGGACGTGTGACATCGCTGCCCGCCGCGACCTCCACACGGCCGGTGGTCCGCTGCCTTCTCATGGTGCGTCACAATTGACTCCGTGACCGCAGCGACTCAGGCTGGCCCCAACGCCACTCCCCTCCCCTACCCTGCCACCCGCGTCCTTGGCCCGCGCCTTGTCGACGGGGGGCTGGACATTGTGGTCCCCTCCTGGCGTGCCACTGAGGTCACCCTCTGCCTCATCGACAACCCCCGCTCCCCTGACCAGCGAGAACGCCGCGTCCCCCTCTTTGGTCCTGACCAGGGCGTGTGGCACGCTCACATCCCCGACGTGCATCCCGGTCAGCACTACGGCATCAGAGCAGACGGCCCCTGGGATCCCGACGCCGGCCTCGTCTTCAACCCCAACAAGCTTCTCCTCGATCCCTACGCCCGCGCCATTGACGAGACCCCCCGCCTTGGCCCTGAGCTCTTCTCCCATGAGGTGGACGACAACCTCGCCTCACGCAACACGCCCCGAACCCCAGACCAACGCGACTCCTCCCGCCTCAACGCCCACGCCATCGTTGTCAACACCACTTTCGACTGGGGCGACACCGCTCGCCCCCACATCCCCTGGGAGCAGACCTTCCTCTACGAGGCCCACGTCCGCAACCTCACGCGCCAACACCCCGACCTCCCCGAGGATCTCCGCGGCACCTACGCCGGGCTCGCCCATCCTGCCGTCATCGAGCACCTCACGAGCCTCGGCGTCACCTCCGTCGAGCTTCTTCCCATCCACGCGGCGATGACGGAAGCCGCCCTGACCAGCCAAGGCAAGATCAACGCCTGGGGCTATTCGACCCTCGCCTTCTTCGCCCCCGACCCCCGCCACGCCTCCGCCGCCGCCCGTGCCGCCGGCCCCCAGGCTGTCATGAACGAGGTCAAGGGCATGGTCAAGCTCCTCCACGCCGCGGGGATCGAGGTGATCCTCGACGTCGTCTACAACCACACCTGCGAGTCCGGCTCGCTGGGCCCCACCGTCTGCTGGCGCGGCCTGGACAACCTCACCTGGTATGCGCACGATGACGAGACTCCCATCGAGATCACAGACGTAACCGGATGCGGGAATTCCCTCGACTTCCGCCATCCCGAGGTCATCCAGATGACGCTCGACTCCCTGCGCTACTGGGCCAATGAATACCACATCGACGGCTTCCGCTACGACCTCGCCGTCACCCTCGCCCGAGGTCAGCACGGCTTTTCTCCCGACCATCCCTTCCTGGTCGCCGTCAAGACAGACCCCGTTCTCCAAGGCCTGAAGCACATCGCCGAGCCCTGGGACATTGGCCCCGACGGCTGGCAGACCGGCGGTTTCCCCCTCCCCTTCGCCGCCTGGAATGACCGCTTCCGCGACGACGCCCGCTCCTTCTGGCTGGCCAACCCCCGCGCCGAGTCCCACGGACACCCCGGCGTCTCCGCGAGAGACCTCGCCACCCGCCTCTCAGGCTCGGCCGACCTCTTCGCCTCCCAATCTCCCGGCCGCACCCCCCTCGCGAGCGTCAACTACATCGCCTCCCACGACGGATTCTCCCTCACTGACCTCGTCACTTACGATCAAAAACACAACCGCGAGAACGGCGAGGACAACCGCGACGGCCACGACGACAACCGCTCATGGAACCACGGGCGCGAGGGACCAATCCTCGGATTGGAGAGTGACGCCATCGTCCATCAGCGGCGTACGTCCGAGAGGAATCTGCTGGCCACGCTCGCTTTTGCTGCGGGAGTGCCGATGATTGCCGCGGGCGACGAGATGGGTCGCACCCAGCGCGGCAACAACAACGCTTACTGTCTCGACTCGCCCGTGACCTGGATCAACTGGCGGCTCGAGCCCTGGCAGCGCGACCTCCTCGCCACGACGGCCGCGATGTTCCGCCTGCGCTCCCAGCACCCCGCGCTGCGTCCCACCCAGTTCTTCACCGGCAATCCCAAGGACGATGGCGTCCCTGACCTCGCGTGGTATGACGCGGCCGGGCAGGTGGTTGGCTCGTGGCAGTGGGATGACTCGTCCTTCCGGACCCTCCAGATGCTCCGGCGTGGCCCCGCCCCCGGCGACCGCGACGCCCTCCTGGTCATCAACGGCCGCGCCGAGCCCGCTTCGGTTATGCTCGCCCCGCCGCCACCTGGCCTGACCTGGGAACTCGTGGGCGATTCAGCCAAGCCCACTCCCGAGGAAACCCCCGCGGGCCCCACCGCCCCCGAGATCACCCTCAGCCCCCTCAGCCTCCGGCTATTCCTCTCGACAGCGTGAGGGTCAGGCGTTTGCAGCCAACCCCATGTCGGCGCTGGTGATTAGGAGCGGGTGGTTGGGGACGACGCGCACGCCGTAGCCGAATGCGCCTGAGCGTTCAAGAGGGACTAGCCCCTCGAAGCGCACGACGCCCTCCTCCAGGGGGGTGAAGTCCGATAAACGGGCGACCTGGTAGTCCACGAGGTCGTCTCCTTCGGTTGCGCGACCGTAGACCACCTGGACGGAGACGTCCTCAGGCGCGAGGTCGCCGAGCATTGCGTCAACTCGGATGGTCAGCTCATCGCCGACCCGGGCGACCTCACCGAGGCCGACCACGGCCACGTGATCCACCCGGACCGAGGGCCAGGCCGCTCGGACCCGCGCCTTCCACGCGGCGAGGGTCTTCGCCGCGGCAAACCCGGAGGCGCCAAGAACCCGCCCCGAGGTGGCCGCAGGCGTGTAGAGCCGCTCCACGTACTCGGCGACCATGCGGGTGGCCTGCACCTTGGGTGCGAGCGTCGCGAGCGTGTGCCGAATCATTCCCAGCCAACCCACGGGGATTCCCCGCTCATCGCGTGTGTAGAAGTGCGGGACTACCTGTCCTTCGATGAGGTCGTAGAGCGCCTGGGCTTCGAGGTCGTCGCGCCGCTCGGCATCGGACACCCCGTCGGCCGTGGGAATGGCCCAGCCGTTTTGGCCGTCGCACCACTCATCCCACCAGCCGTCGCGGATGGATAGGTTCAGCACCCCGTTGAGCGCCGCCTTCATCCCTGAGGTGCCGCAGGCCTCGAGCGGACGCAGGGGATTGTTCAGCCACACATCGCAGCCGGGAACCAGAGCCTGAGCCATGGCGATGTCGTAGTTCGGCAGGAAAACAATCCTCCGGCGCACCAGCGGATCGTCAGCGAACCTCACGAGGTCCTGGATCAGCAGTTTCCCCTGCTCATCGTTGGGATGGGCCTTGCCGGCCACGATGATCTGCACCGGGTGGTCGGGATTGGTCAGCAGGGCCCGCAGCCGATCCGGATCCCGGAGCATGAGCGTCAACCGCTTGTAGGTCGGCACCCGCCGGGCGAACCCGATCGTCAGCACATCGGGATCCAAAACGTCGTCGACCCAGCGCAACTCTGCAGGTGAGGCGCCCCGCTTGAGCCACGATGCACGCACCCGGCGCCGCGCCTGAAGCACCAAACGCTCACGCGAGCCTCGCCGCACGGCCCACAGCGCGCCATCGTCCACCGCTGTTGGATCAGTCCAGCGCGAGAGATCTGGATCGGGCCCGAGGTGCGCGACCTCGAGCGCCGCAAGCTCCGGGTCCTGCCAGGTCGGAGCGTGGACACCGTTCGTCACTGAGGTGATGGGCACCTCACGCTCGTCGAAGCCTGGCCAGAGCACGCGGAACATGCCTCGTGAGACTTTGCCGTGGAGCTGGGAGACTCCGTTCGCACGCCCGGCCAACCGCAGTCCCATGACCGCCATGTTGAAGGCGTGGGGATTCCCACCCTCGTAATCCTCAGCCCCGAGCGCGAGAATTTGGTGGACGTCAACCCCGCCAATCGCCATCGGCCCCGAGAAGTAGCGGCCGATGACGGAGGCGTCGAAACGATCGATGCCCGCCGGGACGGGGGTGTGGGTCGTGAAGACCGTCGAGCCACGCACGACTTCGAGGGCCGTGCCGAAGTCCAGGCCAGCGCCGACCAGCTCGCGGATGCGCTCGACGCCGAGGAAGCCGGCGTGCCCTTCATTCATGTGGTAGACCTCGGGCTCGGGCGCGCCGGTCAGGCGGGAGAATGCCCGCAGTGCCTGGACGCCGCCAACGCCGAGCAGGAGTTCTTGGAGGAGGCGATGATCCTCGCCGCCACCATAGAGCCGGTCGGTGACCACGCGCTCCTGAATGTCGTTGAGGGCGAGGTCGGAGTCGAGGAGGAGGAGCGGGACCCGGCCGACCTGCGCATGCCAGATCCGGGCGTGGAGGGTGCGGCCCTCAAGGATGGGCAGGTGGACGGTCGCGGGGGTGCCGTCTGCTTCGCGCAACAGCGCGAGGGGGCCGTCATTGGGGTCGTTGACGGGGTACTGCTCGGCCTGCCAACCCTCACGGGTCAAGGACTGCTTGAAGTAGCCCGACCGGTAGAGCAGGCCGACGCCCACGATGGGAACGCCCAGGTCAGAAGCCGATTTCAGGTGGTCGCCGGCGAGGATTCCCAGGCCTCCGGAGTACTGCGGCAACGCTGCTGTGATGCCAAACTCCGGGGAGAAGTAGGCGATCGACGCGGGCAGCTCCGAGGAGTCGGCGTCATACCAACGCGGCTCGGCGAGGTATTCGCTGAGGTCCGCGTCAAGCTCCGCCAGGCGCTTGGTGAAGGCTGGGTCGTTGGCGAGTTCGCGCAGTCGCGCCGGGGCAAGCTCCCCCAGAAGCGCGACCGGGTCGCCGTGGACTTTTTCCCACAGCGCCGGGTCAATCGAGGTAAACAACTCGCGCGTGGGGGCGTGCCAGCACCATCGCAGGTTGGAGGCGAGGCGGTCGAGCGCGGCAATCCTGGGCGGCAAGACCGTGCGGACGGTAAACCTTCCGTTGAGTTTCACCGACTCACCCTACCTGTCCCCCACGCGGGAACAGGGTGCTCCCCGTCCGCTCTCCACGAACACGGAAGGCCAGGACCAGCTCCCCCGGGGGCCACAGGTCACCCGGGGGTGCGGGCGGTGATGGTGAAGGCGCCGGAGCCGGATCTGTTTAGACCGGCCACAAAGTACGACTGGCCGGCGACCAAGTTCGCCGAGAGTCGGAAGTTGAGGCTGCCGGCGGAGTCATCGTCGGATGTGATCGGTATGCCTCCCGTTGAGGCGAGGATTCCGAAGGGGTTCGAGGTGGCGGCCCGGTCGGAGGACTCGAAGACGTAGGCTCCCGAGGTCGGCGCAGTGAACTTCAAGGCTGTACCAGATGGACCAGGAGAGACCCTGATAGGGGCAAGGTTCCAGGCACAGGCGGTCGCGTAGCTGTCACCGCATCCCGACGGCGGAGGCTGCACCACAGAAGCCGCCTGGGTCACCGCCAACGTTGCTGACGCGCCACCGGCGGTCACCGTCACCGTCCCGCTGCGGGCAGCACCGGTGTTGGCCTGCACAGACACGAGCATCGTCGCACCGCTGGCCCCGGTGACCGGAGACGCCGTCAACCACGACTGATTCGACGACGCTGACCACGAGGATTGATTCGTCGTCACGACCACCCCCGTGGACGCCAAACTCGACGATGGCGCCCACGCCGTCTGCGACAGCGACACCGACGCAGTCACGCTCTCCCCAGCCTGCGTCACCGACACCGTTGCCGAGGCACCGCCGGCGGTAACCGTGACAGTCCCGCTCCGGGCAGCCCCAGAGTTGGCCGACACCGATACCGAAAGAGTCGCGCCACTAGCCCCCGAGCTGGGAGACACCGTCAGCCACGACTGGTTCGACGAGGCAGTCCACGACGCCTGGTTCGTTGTCACGAGCACTCCCGTCGACGCCACCCCCGTCCACACGGACCAGGAGGGAATCGACACGGACACCGTTGCCGGAGCACCGCCGGCCTGAACCACAGACAAGGTCGCGCTCGCACCTCCAGCCGTGACCGTCACCGTCCCCGACCGGGACGTTGACGAGGTGTTCGCCGAGGTGGAGACCGTCATCGTCCCCCCGTCAGCGCCAGACGCAGGAGACACGGAAAGCCACGACTGGTTCGACGACGCCGACCACGACGCTTGGTTCGTTGTCACCGCCACGGGAATCTGTGACGCCTCAGCGCGCGGCGACCACTGGGAGACCGAGAGCGAGACGCTCGACGTCACCCCTGCTGGCGCCGCTTGGCTCACCATGACCGTCGAACTCGCCCCGCCAGCCGTGAAGGTGACGACCCCCGACCGGGACGATGACGAGACGTTGGCTTGGACGGACAGCGTCGCCGACGCTCCTCCTGCGCCAGAGACGGGCGACACCGTGAGCCACGACTGGTTCGACGATGCCGACCACGACGGCTGGTCCGTCGCCACCTGGACGGTCGTCGAGGCTGCTGAGTCCCACGCGGACCACGACGTCACGGAGGTCGACAAGGAAGCGGGAGCCTGACCGCTCGCTTGAGTCACAGTGAGCGTCGCTGACGCGTCGGAGGAGGAAAGTGTTATGACGCCCTGACGGGCCGCCCCCACATTCGCAGCTGCCGACACTGTCAGCAGGTCCCCGGAAAGTCCCCACCGATCCGACACCGTCAACCACGGCTGGTTCGACGTGGCGTTCCACTGTCCGGTGGCCGACCTTGCGAGGACCTCCAGGCTCGCTGCTCCCGCACCCGGCGACCATTCCGACTGGGACAGCGAGATATACGGCTTCGCGCCCTGACGGACCCGGAATAGGGCCGCCTTCCCGGCCGCCAGCACCGTGATGCGTCCTTCCCGCTCGTACACGGTGGGATTGTTCGCCACCGACACCTTCATCTTCCCCTCAGGCAGGCCTGACGTGGGGGACACGCTGAGCCACGCCTGATCGGACGATGCCGACCATGACGGCTGATTGGTGCTCACCCTGACGTCAAGGCTCGAGCCGGTGTGATACAGGGTCCAGCCCGAAAACTCCAAGGTCAGCGTTGTCCCGGCTGCCGGCTGCGTCACGGGAATCGTCACTGTGCCACCGCTGGCTGTTACGGTCACGGTCGCTGATCGAGCCGGCCCTGTGTTGGTGGTGGTGTTGAGATAGAGGCTCCCCCCGGAGGCACCAGTCGGCGGCGAGAGAGTCAGCCACGACTGGTTCGACGACGCTGACCACGCCCCCTGCCGCGTCGTCACGACCACCGGGGCGCTCGTGGCGGAGGCCTCTGATGCCCAGGTAGTCGGAGACACGCTCACGGGAACCCGTGGAAGTCCTTGGACCACGAGAATTTTCGCCGATGCCGTGGATGAGCGCACGGTGATTATGCCGCTGCGCAGCCCTCCGGTGGGGTTCTCCGCCACCGATGCCGTCAGCGACTGACCAGACGTTCCCGACGCCGTCGGCGTCAACCACGCCGCATCCGAGGTCGCCGTCCACGCGCCACCGCTCGTCGTCACGGTGGTTGTTTCCGGATAGATGACATCGTCAATCCTTAGCTGTGACTTCGACACTCGCACCCAGGGGTTCGAGAGAGTCAACTCGACGTGCACTCGCGCCTGACTGGCGTTCACCTCATCGACGCGCACCGTCAGGCCTCCGCCGACCGACTCCATCGTTTGGCCAGTCCTCCATCGCTGACCCATCGAGGGATGCGATCCGCCGGGAGTAAGGACAAAGGTTTCGCCCGACAGGTATTGGAACAAAGAGGCATCGTCGTAGCGGTTGAGGTGGCGAATCGACACTCCTCCGATCCGAGGGTCGTACTCGACGTAGTACTCGGCGATGGAGGACCCTCGCGTCTCCAGGATCTTCAATGCCTCAATGCCCGGGCCTGTCACCCAGGTGCTGTCCCTCAAGGTGACGTCGTAGGCGCCTGAGGCTGTGATCACCTGATACTCCGGCATCCCCGGGGCAAGAATCCCCGACGTGGCTTTCTGCCAGCCATTCAGGCCCGTGGTTTCCCATCGGGCAATCCCCATGACGTTGTGCCGGTCTCCGTAGGTTTCCGAGACTTCGTAGCATGAGCAGATCTGCTGGCCGATTGACCCAATCGGCCCGTCGACGACACCCTCGGGGCACGTCGCGGACGCCGCGTGAAGAAGCCCGAGGTTATGGCCGATTTCGTGGATGAGGACATCCCCCTGGTTCTCCACCGATTCCAGCGGAATGTGCGTCACTCCCCCGGAAGCCAGACCCGCACTGCCCACCGAGGCGACTCCCGCGTAGTCAGCGCAGCCGTCTTTGTTCTCGTCGATCGGCGACACAATGAGGAGGTGTCGGCGTGAGGCCCCCGAATACGGGCTGGTGCTCGAATGGCCGAACAGACGCGCCGCCTCTTCGAAGGCACCGTTGCCACTGGAGACACACCGGGCCGAGGTCCTTCCCACCCTCGCATCGGCATAGGAGAACTGGAAGGACGAGACCTCGCCCCTTGTCTCCCGCGCCCACCACGTGGACAGAACTCCGATGTACGCCGTCATGTCCGACTCGCTGATCCACTTCGCCCGGCCATTAACCGAGAGGAAGGCGATGTCAACCCAGTGCGGCGCGGGGGTTCCCGCCAATGCGACAGGCGCCTCAGCCACGACGGCCAGCTCGGCGACGTCCAAGGCCAAGGCCGCCTCAGCGGCAGCTTCGACCAGAACAGCACCGGCGCCCTGGCTCGCGTCAAGCGAACCTGATGCGCCGCCATCGTGCGCCAAAATGCCGGCGACCTCCGGCGACGACTTGTCCACCACGCCGGTGGGCACGACTACGGTCGCCTCCACGACCTGGTCAGGCGCGACCTCCTCGCTCAGGCTTTGCCGGTCGATCGGCACCGCGAGGCCCGAGTCGAGCTGGATGAAAAGGTCGGGCTCGTCGGCGGGCAGATCCATGATTTCCAGGATCGTGCCCGTCACTTCAACGAGCGCTTCGGTGCCAAAGACGGACGATGACGCAGCGACAGTTTTCGCTTCATGCGTCAGGTTGGATCCCGTGGACTCGGCAGCAAGGCCGCCGCCGATGACCAGGGCAAGGGCCGCCAAGGCGGCGCAGGACGTCGAGATTGTTCGATTTCGGGGGTGAGACATTCCAATGATCCGTTCACTATGATGGGCCACTGGGGGGACTTGTGTGGTCCGATGGGGCTGGACGCGACCCCGGGGCAGGGTCAGACGCCGGCGTTCATCACTGAGCGCCGGCGTCATTCTACCCGGGGCATCACCCAGGCAGGCGAGCAGAGATGGTGAAGGCGCCGTAGCCGACCCGGTTGAGACCAGCCATGTGGTATGTCTGGCCGGCGACCAGGCTCACCGACAGCCGGAAGTTCAGGTCGCCAGCGGAGTCGTCATCGTAGGCCATCGCGCTCCCACCTGCTGTGGCGAGGAGACCGTAGGGGTTTGACGTCGAGTCTCTGTCGGAGGACTCGAAGACGTAGACCCCCGAGACGGGCGCGGTGAACCTCAGGGCCGTGCCACTGGGACCAGGATAAACCCTGATGGGAGCCAGGTTCCATGGACAGGAATTCGCATAGCTCTCGCCGCAGCCAACCGGAGGAGGCTGGACCACAGCGGCCGCCTGGGTCACCGTGAGCGTCGCCGATGCGCTGCCAGCGAACACCGTGACGATCCCGCCGCGAGCGGCCCCCGTGTTGGCCGGGGCCGACACGAGCATCGTCGCGCCATTGGCACCGCTTGCGGGAGACAGGGTCAGCCACGGTTGGTTCGAGATGGCCGTCCACACCGGCTGGTTCGTCGTCACCACCACTCCCGTCGAGCCAGCGGTGGACGATGGCGCCCACACCGTCTGCGACAGTGACACCGTCGCCACGGGCGCACCGGCCTGTGTCACCGTGAGCGTCGCCGACGCGGTTCCTGCAGACACGGTCACGACCCCGCTGCGAGCGGGCCCGGCGTTGGGCTCGACTATCACGAGCAGGTAGGAGCCGGCGGCCCCAGTCGTGGACGGGATCGAGAGCCAAGGCTCGTGCGTCGACGCCGACCACGACATCTGATTCGTCGTCACACCCGTGAACGCATAGCCGCCGTCCGTTCCCATGTCCCACTCCGGCTCCGACAGCCACACGTACGCAGGGGGAATCTCAGCCTGGTTCACCGTGAGAGTCGCCGATGCTCCGCCCGCCGACACGGTGACGCTCCCGCTTCGGGCCGCGCCCGTGTTCGCTGCCACCGACACCGTGAGAGTTGCTCCACTGACTCCCGAGCTGGGCGAGAGAGTGAGCCAGGGTTGATTCGACGACGCCGACCACGAAGCTTGGTTTGTCGTCACCACGACGGGAACCTGCGCCGCTCCCGACGTCGGCGACCACTGCGTCTGCGAAAGCGAGACTGATGCCGGCGTGAGGCCGGCTGCCTGGGTCACCGTCACGGTCGCGGTCGCGTCGCCGGCGGTAACGGTTACCACTCCCGTGCGTGCCGCCCCCGTGTTCGCTGCCGCCGACACCGTGAGGGTCGCGCCGCTGACTCCCGAACTTGGCGAGACCGTGAGCCAGGATTGGTTCGACGACGCCGACCACGAGGCCAGTCCCGTCGTGACGACGACCCCGGTTGAGGCCATCCTCGACCACACCGACCAGGTGGGAATCGACACCGACACCACTGCCGGCGCCTGGGTCACCGCGACCGTGGAACTCGCCGCGCCAGCCCTGAAGGTCACAATCCCCGACCGGGACGATGACGAGGGATTGGCCTGGACGGATACCGTCGCCATCGTCCCATCCGAGCCTGAGATTGGAGCGACGGTGAGCCACGGCTGGTTTGA
>WQYN01000005.1 GCA_009781225.1 Micrococcales bacterium
GGCTTTGGTGTCAGAGCCGTCCTTGGTGGAGTCAGGCTTGTCGCTCGAGCATGCGCCGAGGAGAAGGGCAAGGATCAGGGGCGCAAAGGCAATGTAGTTCTTCTTCACGCCCACGAGTCTAAGGGGAGGCCGGCGCTGTCTGTCCCGACACGCCTGCAAGGTCCGTGTGAGAGACAGGCCCTTTGGCTCCCTTCGTTTGGCGCGCGGCGTGGGAGAGTAATCCCCGTGCGTGTCTTGAACTTCTCCGCCGGTCCTGCCCAGCTGCCGCTCCCTGTCCTTGCCCGCGCCCGCGATGAGCTGCTGGACTGGCAAGACTCCGGCATGTCGGTCATGGAGGACTCCCACCGGTCCAAGCGCTTTGTCGCCTGCGCTGCGGGCACCGAGGCGGGGCTGCGGTCGGTGCTGGGGATCCCAGAGGACTACCTCGTGCTCTTCCTCCAGGGCGGCGCCTCCGCTCAGTTCGCCGCCGTCCCGATGAACCTCACCCAGCCCGGCGATCCGGTCGGCTTCCTCAAGACCGGATCCTGGTCCGCCAAAGCCATCGCGGAGGCCAAGAACCAAGGTCTCGATGTTCGAGTGCTGGCGGACGAGGCGGAGACCCGCTACACCACCGTCCCAGCTCAGGGGAGTTACGCCATCGTGCGCGAGCTTGCCTACCTGCACTACACGCCCAACGAAACGATTGGGGGAGTGGAGTTTGACTACGTCCCTCAGGCGGGGGACGTGCCGCTCGTGGCGGATGCGTCGTCGACGATCCTGTCGCGGCCGCTGGACGTGAGCCAGTTTGGCGTGCTCTTTGCCGGAGCGCAGAAGAACATGGGTCCCGCGGGGCTCGCGGTCGCCATCGTGCGCCCGGATTTGGCGGGGAAAGCGCGGCCGGGCACGCCCGCGATTTGGAACTACGGGACGATGGCGGCCGCTGACTCCATGGTCAACACCCCGCCCACGTTCTCGATCTACCTCCTGGGCCTGGTTTGCGATTGGATCGCCGAGCTCGGAGGCCTGGAGACGATGGCGGCGCGGAACCAGGAGAAGGCGCGCGCCTTGTACGCGGCGATCGACGCCTCCGACTTCTACTCCAATCCGGTCGCCCCTAACGCTCGCTCGCGGATGAATGTCCCGTTCACGCTCGCGGTTCCGGAGCTCGACGCGGCATTCCTGGAGGGTGCGGCGCAGGCGGGCATGGTGAACCTCAAGGGGCACCGTTCGGTTGGAGGAATGCGGGCGTCGATCTACAATGCAATGCCACTCGAGGGTGTCATGACCCTCATTGACTACATGGCGGAGTTTGAGCGCAACCGCGCCTAGGAAGGAAGCAATTCCATGACGACGTATCGGATCAAGACGCTGAACGCGATCAGCAAGGTCGGGCTGGGGAGACTGCCTGAGCAGGGGTATGAGATCGGGCCCGAAGTGGCGGACCCGCATGCGTTGCTGCTGCGTTCAGCCAACCTGCACGACGTGCCGGTGCCCTCGTCGCTGTTGGCTGTGGCGCGGGCGGGGGCCGGGGTGAACAACATCCCCGTCGAGGAGTATTCGGCGCTTGGGATTCCGGTGTTCAACACGCCAGGGGCGAACGCGAATGCGGTCAAGGAACTGGTCGTCGCGGCGATCTTCCTCGCGGCGCGCAACATTGTGCCGGCGGCCGCTTTTGCGCACCGACTGGATGGCGATGCGGCGTCCATGAACAAGGCGGTCGAGGCCGGGAAGAAGGAGTTTGTCGGGTTCGAGCTGCCGGGACGCACGCTCGCGGTCATTGGGCTCGGGGCGATCGGGGTCGAGGTGGCGAATGCGGCCTCATCGCTGGGGATGCGCGTTGTCGGATATGACCCGGCCGTGACCGTGGAGCATGCGTGGAAGCTGTCCTCGCGGGTGGAGCGGGTGACGGTGCTCGAAGCGTTGCTGGGGCAGGCGGACATTGTGACGGTCCATGTGCCGTTGTTGGATGCGACTCGGGGGCTCATCGGAGCGTCGGAAGTGGCGGCGATGCGGGACGACGCGGTGCTGGTGAACTTCTCCCGGGCGCCGATCGTCGAGGAGGAAGCGGTCATCGACGCGCTGACCTCGGGGCATCTGCGCGGGTACGTCTGCGACTTCCCGTCGCCGTCCTTGAACAAGCGCCCCAAGGTCGTGACCCTGCCCCATCTGGGAGCGTCCACGGCTGAGGCGGAGGAGAACTGCGCGGCGATGGCAGTGGACGAGCTGCACGCCTACCTCCAGGATGGGGTGATCCGGAACTCGGTGAACTTCCCGGAGGCGGATCTGCCGAGGTCTCGCGCGGAGATCTCACGGCTGGCGATCGCGAACTCCAATGTGCCGAACATGGTTGGGCAGATCTCGACGCTGCTGGCGGAGGCGGGGCTCAACATCGCGGACCTGCTCAACAAGTCGCGGGGGGAGCTTGCCTACACGCTGATTGATGTCGAAGGAGTGGTGGGGGAGGAGTTGGTGGACTCGGTGCGCGGGATCGAGGGGGTTCTGGCCTGCCGGGTTGTGTGATCAGGCGTGAGATTCCAGGTTGTCGGTTCGGTCCTCGACTGTGAGGGCTACCTTCTTGAGCTTGGGAAGGACCTTGCGACCATGGTGTCCGCAGAAGAAGAGCTCACCGTTGACGAGCGTCGCCCGGTAGTAAGCGCGAGCACCGCACCGATCACACCGGTCGTCAGCCCCCAAGGGGGTCTGGAGCATCGTCGTAGTCACCAGGACATCGAACCATGTTTTCCTGGGAACGCCTACCAACGGACCGATTGTTTCGCAATATGCATAAAAACACCGGTGTCACCTGCGGGAATACGCTTTCCTGGGTGGCTGCCTCGTTTCGATTCGGAATCGTTCGCTGTCACGCCCGCGCGCCCCTCAGGGCGTGTCCCCCCTGCGGGTTACACTTCCGAGCGTGTCCTCGCCCGCCGACTACCTCGCCCGACATCTCTCCGTCCTGGAGGGGTTGGAGGCCGTCCGCAAGCGCCCGGGCATGTACGTCGGCTCCACCGACTCGCGGGGCATCATGCACTGCGCCTGGGAGATTCTCGACAACTCGGTGGATGAGGCGCTGGCCGGGTTTGGGGCGCAGATCACGGTTTGTTTGCGCTCCGATGGGTCCGTTGAGGTTGTCGATGAGGGCCGTGGTGTTCCCGTGGACATCGAGCCCAAGACGGGGCTGTCGGGGGTAGAGGTCGTCTACACCAAGCTCCACGCCGGCGGGAAGTTCGGTGGCGCCTCCTACCAAACGGCCGGTGGGCTCCACGGCGTCGGAGCCTCCGTGGTCAACGCCCTCTCCGAGCGCATGGACGTCGAGGTCGACCGGAACGGCAAGACTTGGGCCCTGTCCTTCCATCGCGGCGAGCCAGGCGTTTTCACTGACGCCGACCCCGCGAACCCCCGTCCCGACGCGCCCTTCCAGCCTTTCACCGACCACTCTGAGCTGCGGGTCCTGCGCCGCGTCCCCAAGGCGCGCACCGGCACCCGCGTCCGCTACTGGCCCGATCCGCAGATCTTCCCCGCCTCAGCCGTCTTCAAGACCGCCGAGCTCCACGACCGCGCCCGCCAGACCTCCTTCCTTGTCCCGGGCCTGGCCATCACCATCGACGATCAACGTGAGGACGATGACGGCCCTCGCCAGGACACCTACTGCCACAGCGGGGGAGTCCTCGACTTTGTCGACTTCCTGGCTCCCGACCGCGCGATCCACGACACGTGGCACATCACTGGCTCGGCCACCTTCACCGAGGTAGTCCAAGCATTGGACGATGACGGCCATCTCGCCGCCACGGAGGTCGAGCGCAACTGCGAGATCGACGCTGCCCTGCGCTGGGGCACGGGATACGAGACGAACGTCCGCTCCTTTGTCAACATCATTGCCACACCCAAGGGAGGCACCCATCTCCAAGGCTTTGAGGCCGGGCTACTCAAGGCGCTGCGCGAACAGATCGCCGCAAACGGGCGTCGTTTCAAGCTCACGGGGAAAAACGGCAGCGAGAAGATCGAGAAGGATGATGTTCTGGCGGGCCTGACCGCCGTGCTCACCGTGCGCCTGGCGGAGCCGCAGTTCGAAGGGCAGACCAAGGAGGTGCTCGGGACGGGGCCGGTTCGCGCCATCGTCTCCAAGATCACCTCGAAGCAGACGACGAAGAAGCTCACGGCGACGAAGAGAGACGCAAAGGCGCAGGCCGCCATCGTCCTCGAAAAAGTGGTGACGGAGATGCGGGCGCGCGTCGCGGCGCGAACGCACAAGGAGATCACACGGCGCAAGAGCGCGCTGGAGACGTCCTCGCTGCCAGCCAAGCTCGCGGATTGCCGCAGCGATGAGGTGGATCGGTCGGAACTGTTCATTGTCGAGGGGGATTCCGCGCTGGGGACGGCCAAGCTCGCGCGGCATTCGGATTTCCAGGCGCTGCTGCCGATCCGCGGGAAGATTCTTAACGTGCAAAAGGCGTCGATTACCGACATGCTGAAGAACGCCGAGTGCGCGTCGATCATTCAGGTGATTGGGGCGGGGTCTGGGCGGACGTTTGACCTAGAGCAGGCGCGATACGGCAAGGTGATTCTCATGACCGACGCCGACGTGGATGGTGCCCATATTCGGACGTTGCTGCTGACGTTGTTCTATCGGTATATGCGGCCGCTGCTCGCGGCGGGGAGGGTGTATGCGGCGGTGCCGCCGCTTCATCGTGTCGCGATTGGGGGGTCGGCGAACAAGCCGAGCGAGGTGGTCTACACCTATTCAGAGGGCGAGCTCGGGACGCTGTTGCGGCGTTTGGAGCGGTCCAAGAAGCGCTACACCCAGCCGGTCCAGCGCTACAAGGGCCTGGGCGAGATGGACGCGGACCAGCTGGCGACGACGACGATGGACCCAGCGCATCGGACGCTCCGCAGAGTTCGCATGCGCGATGCGGCGGCGGCCGAGCATGTGTTCGAGCTGCTCATGGGCTCGGAGGTCGCGCCGCGCAAGGAGTTCCTGGTCGCGGGAGCTGCTAGTTTGGACCGGGAGAGGATCGACGCATAAGGGGGTTCTACGGGCCTACGCAGGAGTGCTGCTGTGGCCTGCTGGGGGACAGGCCGTCCGCGGTTGGATGGCTTACCACGGGCGCAAAAGTCACAAACCCAGGTCTGGGCTCCTGCTGATGACTCCTGCCACTTCTGTGACCTGGGCAAACGCTCGACGTCGCGGTGGGCGCCTGCGTCGAAACCTGGGTTTGTGACTTTTGCTCAGTTGGGGGTGAGGGTGAGATCCACTCTTGCTGTGCCTGACTTGGCGGTTTGGCTGTTGCCGAGGTACTGGACGGAAAGGGTGTGCGGGATCGGACCGGGCTTGAGGGACGAGGTCTTGACCTTGACTGTGACCTTGCCGTTTGCAGAAGCAACGACGGCTCTCCCCAGTGTCTTTCCGTTGGGTCCGGTCACGACGACCTTGCCGCCCTTGAGGTTGGCCTGAGAGACCACTCGTACTTCTAGGCGCGCCACACCGCCTCGGTGGACCGTCTTCGACGGCTGGATGGCCCTGATACCCGAGGCGACACGGTCACCTGGACGGATCTTCTCAATCACTCCCATCGCGTAGACAGTGTGCATGCCGCTGTTTCTGCCGGGATGGTGGTTCTTGTACTTTGCGTACTCGATCGATCCATAAAAGTCCTTCAGGCTCGGGAACCTCCAACCCTTGGGGGCCCTGGGTCCTGGCGGCTTGTCTGCTGCGCGCAGCTTGCCGGAGGGGACCGCCTGCCAGCCAGGATCAACGATGACGAGTCTGCCGTCCGAACGCAACAGAGCAAGCTTCCCCAGGCCCACCCACCAGCCCACGTCAACGTATCTCAGCCCCGCAGCTGGCTTGGGTGGCTGTGCCATCCTGCGGATTTGACGCAGATTCCCTCGATAACCAAGCAGGGAATCGGAACGCAAGACAACCAGCACTTCTGTCGCAAACTCGGACAAAGAGACCCATCGCTTGCCCTTAGCTGTCTTGGGAACACCCCACTCAAGATCCCGCGAGTCGTTCGGACCGGATCGCGGCTCGTCCCAGGCGCCGACCTCCTCCTTGCCCGAGTGTGACCCATCCCATCCGTAAGGCATCTTCATACGTGAGACCCGGCCATCGCCGCGCACCATGTAGGCGAACTCGACGACATCGTTCTGATCGTAGATACCCTTCGGGTCCCAGTCGTCTTGGTTCCTCCACGAGTCCGGGCACTTGGAAAGGCATCTGCTCCACGTCACCGCCGCCGCCGCGACAAAACCACGATGGGTCGAAATGGAAAACGCCCCTATCGAGTCTTTCCCTACCGAGTAGACGGGGCACTTGAAGTCTGCGCCCACAACGAGACCGTTGTCCAGCAACAAGACATCGTATTGAAGGAATCTCGCAGCCTGACCAGGAAGGCGACGGTACGATGCTTCTCGGAAACACTGATCGTACTCCGGGTCAATCGATCCCAGCAGCCCGTCAGAGAACACCACATCAGTGAAGAGAGGGTCGCCACTACTCATGTCGACCACCTTCTTCCCGGGGTTGCGCGCCTCGAAGGCGTCGACCAGCCACAGCCCTTCCTCACCCACTCCGACCAAGCGTCCGTCGCTGCGGAGCAGCACCCCGAAGACACCCACTTCATTTCCCGTCGCGAACGACCCGCGAGTATAGGACATGCCCGGCGGCACAGGCGGTAGCTTGAGAGCTTTCTGCTTGTTGCCGGGTCTTCGCGTGTCCAGGTACACCAACTTGTACTCCCGAGCTGGTCGAACCGCCTTCGCGTCACGTGTCTCAGCCTGCAGGCTCCCCGCCGCCAGCCCAGTCTCCTCGGCCAACGCGGCCGGGACAGTGGGGCTCGCAACGAAACCAGCGAAGAGAGACAATCCAACAAGAATCGACTCGACACACATGCGTCTGCGCCCCGGCCTCTTCACCAAAGAGAACCCCATTCCCTGTTCACGCCCCTCGCGAACTCGACGACCATGCAACCACACCTCCAACCGAGAAGTCAACGAATGACGGGGATCGCGCCTCCAGCCCGAGTTGGGTCACCGCCACCGCTGGCGGCTGACACGTACCGCTGTGATCTGCGCAGATACCTGGCCATCGCCGCCTTCAAGGGCACTGGTCACCGCAAGATGGCCCGATCGCGGTGGCGGGGGCTGCTAGTTTGGACCGGGAGAGGATCGACGCATAAGGGGGTTCTTCCTCGATGGTGACCACGCGGTCAGTCCACCACCTGCGGTCCATTGGCGAGCGCGTGCGTGCGCCACTTCGGGCTGAGCTGCCCTCCCCGCACCTGGAGCTCGAGTGGCGCCGCCTTGGGACTGTGGATGCCGGTCACCTAGCGGCTTTGGTCAAGGAGGCCGATGAGGCGGAGGGTGCTGTGCTTGAAGCCCCCGCCAGCGTTCTCATAGATCTCGTGGAGAGGGACGATGACGGCCCCTTTGACACGCTCGGAGGGTTCGACCGGGCGGGGGTTCTGCGGGCCTACGCCGGAGTGTTGCTGTGGCCTGCTGGGGATGTGCCAACCGTTGTCTTCTATGGGGCGGTTGATCCCGCGTGGAACGGACGCGGGCTGGGACGCGCGCTGCTTGCCTGGCAGGAGGGGCGGGCGCGGCAGCTGTTGTCGGGGGTGCCGGGGTCGGGACCGGCGCGACTGTCAGCCTTCGTTGAGGAAGCGGCTGCCGAGCGTCGGCGGCTCTACGTGGCGGGCGGGTTCAGCCCCAAGACAACCTTTGTCCGGATGCGTCGGGATCTCAACGCGCCGATTCCTGCTCCGGAGTTCCCTGCTGACCTCGAGATTCTGCCAGCGTTGAGCCTGCCCGAGGCGGCGGTGCGCGAGGCCCACGTGGCTGCTGCCCACCACACCTGGGGCGTCGGGCCATTGACGCCTGATCTGTGGCATCGGGTTTGGGAACGCTATCGACCGGAGTGGTCTTTTGCCGTGGTGGACCCCTCGGAAGGGGCCCAGGTGGTGGTCGGCTACGCCCTGTGCATGCCCCACACCGAGACCATGGCGCCCACGGTCCGCACGGAGGGCTCGATTAGTCGGCTTGGGGTTGTCCCTGATCACCGGGCCCGAGGGATTGGGCGGGCCCTGGCCTGCCACGTGTTGCGTGCCTTCGCTGACTCCGGGGTGCGATTCGCCACCATCCTTGCCGAACCCGACGTAGAACACTCGGGTTTCGCCCTCTGGGACGACCTAGGCTTCGCGTCGACCACCCGAGCCATGGTCTACGGCCTGAACCTGTAGTGCGCCCCCCGAAAGTGTTCGTTTCTTTAGATTGGGCGCACCTATGACACTTTTCGATTGCCGCAACCGCGGCCCAGCCACTGGGGGGTGGCCCGAGGCTACCCGAGGGAGGCGATGGGGGAGGGGAGGGGGGTGCCGGAGCCGTCTCGGCGGGGGTCGGAGGTGGGTAGGGAGATGGGTTGGCCTGCGGCGCCGCTGGCACGGGCGGGGGCGGGGCCTACCCAGGCGTGGGTGAGTGTGTCTTGGCCTCGCAGGAAGCGTTGGCAGCGGACTCCGCCGGTGGCCCTGCCCTTTGCGGGATACAGGGGGAAGGGGGTTACTTTGGCGGAGCCTAGGTCGGTTCCGGGGAGGGCGCCTGCTGAACCAGCGATCGTGGTGACGACGCAGGCGTCGGGAGGGGCCGCCATCGTCCACGGGGTGGGGGTGTTGCTGGGAGCGTCGGGGCTGGTGGCGTCGGGCGGAGCGGGGGTCGCGGGGGAGTCGGAGCCTAGGACGCCGAAGAAGATCGCGGAGGCGCGGGGGCTGAGGCGGATGCCGGCCATGCCGCCGGCGGGGCGGCCTTGGGGGCGGACTTGGGCGGCGTCGAAGTGGAGAAGCTGGGCGTCAGAGGCGACGAAGACCAGGGTCGCGGAGTCGGGAGCGTGGGCCGCGCCGATCACGCGATCACCGGGCTTGAGCCCGATGACCTCCCATTCAGCGCGGCCGGGCGCCTCGGGTACCACGCGCTTGACGACGCCGGTCGCTGTGCCCAGGGCGAGGGGCGGAGCGGAGGGGTCCAGGGAGAGGAGGCCCACCACGGTCTCGTCGCGGCCTAGGTCCAGGCATTCGACGGCGAGGACGCCTCCGGCAAGGCTGGGTGGGTCATCGGTGGCGGGAAGCGCGGGGAGGTCCAGGGCGGAGAGCCTGAGTGCGCGTCCCAGGGACGTGACGGCGGCGAGGTCGGAGCGCGCGGTCGTGGGGATCGCGGCCAGAAGCGTGTCGTGCGCGCTGCGCAGGCCTTCCCGGGCGGGGCAGTCGGGGCCGACGGTGCGAGCTAGCAGTCCAGAGGAGGAGAGCAAGGCCCAACAGGAGGTGTCAGCGATTTCCAGCGGCGCGGCGGCGCTGACCCCGGCGCCGGTGGACTCCAGGAGGATGGTGCGGCGGGGGGTGCCGTGTTCCTCGGCGACCTCCGCGAGCTGGGTCGAGAGCAGCGCGCGCAGGGCGTCGGGGGATTCGAGCAGGCGGAGCAGCTCGGAGATCTCGGCGACCAAAACCTTCTGCTCAGTTTCCAGCTCCAGGCTCGACAGCTTGGTGAGGCGGCGAAGGCGCAGCTCAAGGATGTGCTCCGCCTGGGCCTCTGAGAGGTCGAAGACCTTCATAAGCCGAGTCCGAGCCGTGGCCGCATCATCGGAGGATCGGATGACGGCGATGACCTCGTCGATGTGCAGGACCGCGAGCAGGAGCCCCTCGACCAAGTGGAGGCGCTCCCGGCGCCGAGCCAAGCGGTACTCGCAGCGGCGGCGCAAAACCTCGAGCCGATGATCTAGGTAGACCTGGAGCAGATCCCGCAATCCCAGGGTGCGAGGTTCCCCATCAACCAGTGCGACATTGTTGATGGCAAAGGAATCCTCCATGGGCGTGAGCTGGAAGAGCTTGTCGAGGACAGCCTCGGGGTTGAACCCGTTCTTGACCTCGATGACAATCCGCAGGCCATTGATCCGATCCGTGAGGTCCGTGACGGCGGAGATCCCCGTCAGGCGCCCCGACTGGACGGCGTCTTTCACCTTGTCAATTACCTTTTCGGGTCCGACCAGGTAGGGGAGTTCGGTGACGATGATTCCCTGGCGGCGCGCGGAGACCTTCTCCACGCGGGTCTTGGCGCGCGTGCGGAAGGAGCCACGCCCGCTCTCATAGGCCTCCCGGATGCCGTCAAGCCCGACGATCTTGCCACCGCCGGGCAGGTCCGGCCCCGGCAGGAATCGCATGAGCGCGTCGAGGGTGGCGCTGGGGTGGTCCAGGAGGTGTCGCGCCGCTGCAACCACCTCGATGAGATTGTGCGGCGGCATATTCGTTGCCATCCCGACCGCGATACCCGCCGCCCCGTTGACCAGCAGGTTTGGGAAGGCCGCGGGGAGGACCGAGGGCTGGGAGAGCTGAGAGTCATAGTTGGGCGTGAAGTCGACGACGTCCTCAGACAGGTCGGCGGTCATCGACATCGCGGCGGCCGCGAGACGGGCCTCGGTGTAGCGATGGGCGGCAGGCCCGTCATCGAGCGACCCGAAATTCCCATGGCCGTCCACGAGCGGAAGCCTCAGTGAGAAAGGCTGGGCCATGCGTACCATCGCGTCATAGATCGCCGTGTCGCCGTGGGGATGCCAACGCCCCATGACATCGCCGACCACGCGCGCTGACTTCACATGGGGGCGGTCGGGGCGCAGTCCCATTTCCGCCATCTGGAACAGGATCCGCCGCTGGACAGGCTTCAGCCCGTCGCGCGCATCCGGCAGCGCCCGAGCGTAGATCACCGAGTAGGCGTACTCCAGGAACGACGAGCGCATCTCCTCATCGACATCGATGTCGACAACGCGTCCCTTGGGTGGGTCCTGGGTTGCAGTCCGTGCCATACGCTGGTCATCCTTCCTCCGGCAGCCCGAACGCGACAGTCGCGCGCACCGCGCGCCCACGGCGTTCGCGAGCGGCCATCGCCAGGCCTGCCGCGCGCCGCCGTCGGCGTGTTGCTGGGCGGTGCCATGATATGTGGCGTGTTGGACACTGTCACTGACCTCGGGGCGACAACGCGCTGATGTCTTTCTCGCCCCCGTGGATCTGCCGTCCCGCGTACAAGGGATTGGCGCTCGCCTCCGTCGTTCCCGGCGCTGCGCTCACCCTCGGCATGACGGCGGACGATGGCGACCCTGACGTCGGCGTTGAACTCGCCTCCGTGGCCGCTGAGCTGCGCGGAGGTGGAAGGGAGCCGCATGGCATCTGCCTTGTCCTCGCTGACGGTTTGGGCTCACGGCAGCTGGCTGCCCGCGTGGGACACGCCCCTTTCCTGCGCACCCTTGCGGAGTCGACGCTTCGAGTCGGGTGCCCCTCCACGACCTCTGCCAGCCTCGGATCCTTTGGCACGGGAGCCTGGCCCGGGGAGACGGGACTCGTTGGCTACTCCGTTAGGGATCCGGCCACGGGCCAGAAGACCTCGCTCATCGGCTGGGAGACGGCCACGCCGGCGGGGGAGTGGCAGAGGGTGCCCACGCTCTTTTCTCGGCTGTCTGCCGTGGGCGAGCAGGTCTCCTATGTGGGCCAACGGTCCTTTGAGGGGTCGGCGTTGACTCTCGCAGCCTTCCGGGGGACCCGGTTCATTGTGGCCGACGGGCCGGTTCGGATGGTGGCGGCGGCTCGGAGCGCGACCCAAGACTCCCGCATCACCTACGTCTACTGGGGGAACCTCGACAAGGTTGGCCACCGCGAAGGGTGGGGGTCGCGGCGCTGGTGCACCGCGCTGGAACTCTTCGACCGGACAATGCTCGATCTGCGCCGGGCGCTGCCTCCCGGGGTGGAGATGTGGATCACCGCAGACCACGGAATGGTCGATACCGCGGAGGGACCCCAATGGGACGTCGCGGAGATCCCGGCGCTCGCTGAAGGTATCTCGATGGTGGCCGGCGAACCCCGGGCGCTTCACCTCTACTGCGACGACCCTTTCGCAGTTGCCGACCGATGGCGGAGCGTTCTGGCAGAGCACGCCTGGGTCCTCACCAAAGAGGAAGCGATCGCCGAGGGCTTGTTTGGCCCCACGGTGGCCCCCCACGTCCGCCCCATCCTCGGTGACGTCTTTGTGCTCTGCTCAGGCACCGCCCTCGTAGTCGACTCCCGAACCGCCACCCCAGCCTCGCTGAGAATGATGGCCCACCACGGCTCCCTAACAGCAGACGAGGTAGAGGTCCCCCTCCTAGTGGCCCCCAGCGACACCCCCTGAGAACCCACCCGCTCAAAGGTTCGACCGAAGCTCCTCAAACGTTCGACTGAAGCTCCTCAACCTCCGCGAGATCGCTGACTCTTCAACCTCCGCGAGAAGGGCGTTTCGCTGAATTCTCGAGGCGACATTTCAGCCAAACGCCCTTCTCGCGGAGGTTGGCGGGCGGTCGGGGGGCGGTTGGGGGGTGAGGGGGGCTGTGGGGTTGGGAGGATGGGGGGTGCTAGCGTTGTCGTGTGGCGACGATGCATCCAAGTGAGCACGAATTCCTTGTTGAACTGCCGGATGGGACCCTCAAGCAGCTCAATCCGTTCACTGGGACCCAGGTGTGGACGGTCCCGAGTCGCGGGAATCGTCCGCTGCCCAAGGCGTCCGAGGCGGCGAGCCCAGATCCGAACAAGAGTGAGGGTGAGTACTGCCACTTCTGTGAGCGCAAGTACGCCGCAACACCTCCGGAGAAGGCCCGCGTCATCCGTGACGAAGACGGCCAGTGGCGCACGGAGTACCTCATCTCGGCAGAGGACCGAGACACAAGCCATGCCGAGTTCCGCCGCATCCCCAACCTGTTCGAGATCCTGGCCTACGACTACTGGCAGGCGAACTACGGCTACACGATGCCCAAGGCGGCTCAGGAGCACGCCGAGGCCTACCTCGCATCGCCGGCCGGGCAGACGCACCTCCTCGGTGTCGCCAGGGAGAAACTGAAGCGTTCGGGCTGGTCAGAGTCTCGGCTCAATGCACTCTCCGTCGACGACCCAGACTTCCAAAGGACCGTGCAGGGGTTCTTCGGCAGTGGCCACGACCTAATCGTCGCCCGGAAGCACTTCACGACGGATGCGAAGGGTGCCACTGTTCTCGCGGCATCGGGAACGATGACACCTCAGGAGCACGGGGAGTACATCGACTTCACAGTGAAGTCAGCCAAGGACCTCCTGGACGTCAATCCGGACGTGCAGTACGTCGTTGTCTTTCAGAACTGGCTCGCGGACGCCGGGGCCTCCCTCGACCACCTCCACAAACAACTCGTCGCGATCGACGAACACGGTACCCAGCACGAACGGGAGTGTCGGCGGCTGCAGGACAACCCCAACGTCTTCAACGCCTGGGCAGCGAACTACGCGATTGAGCACAACCTCGTCATCGCAGAGAACGATCACGCTCTCGCCTTCGCGGGATTCGGCCACCGGTTCCCCACGATCGAGGTCTTCTCTAAGTCCGAGGCCTGCGAGCCCTGGGATCACAGCGAGGCTGAGCTGAGGGGAATGTCGGATCTTCTGCACGCGATGCACGCCGCCACCGAGCCCAACACCGCATGCAACGAAGAGTGGCACTATCGCCCGAGGGATTGCACACGTCCCATGCCCTGGCGGATCATGCTGAAATGGCGGCTGTCGAAACTGGCCGGGTTCGAGGGTGCGACCAAGATCTACACCACGACCATCAGCCCATTTGCACTCCGAGATCAGGTTGTTCGATCGCTCCAGGCGCTCCGCGAGGCCGACAGGATCGCTGACCTCCACATCGGAGACAGCTGCGTCACGGACCCGAACCCCCTTCGGTACTACGCACCCAAAGCGATGCGCCCCTAAGGACCCGCAGCAGCGAGCATGTGGAAACCTGAGCATTAGCAGCGGTGACAGCGGTCTTAATGCTCAGGTTTTCACATGCTCGACGCGGGGGCGCCGTGGAACCCGATACCGTACTCTCACGATGACCACGCGCCCGGATCCTGCAGAGCGACTGCTCAACCTTGTGATTGCGCTGATGAACACGCGCATCGCGATGACCAAGGAGGAGATCCAGCGCGGCGTCGCCGGCTACGACCCAGACGCCTCGCAGGAGAACTTCGACCGGATGTTCTCCCGCGACAAGGAGCTTTTGCGACGCGAACTCGGCATCCCCATCGAAACCCTCACCGACCACGTCCACGGCGACCTCACGCGGTACCGCATCCGGATCGAAGCAGCTCAGATGCCCCCGCTCGAGCTCACGCCGGCAGAAGTCGCGGTCCTCGGTGTCGCCGCGCAGTTGTGGACCGACGCTGCGCTTGAGGCCGAGGCTCGCCGGGCCCTCATCAAGCTCCGCGCCCTGGGCTACCCCATCCAGGCCCACGAACTCGCGGGCTTGGCCGCCCGTGTCCCCGGCGGGCAGGCCCCCCAGTTCGACACGATCCTCGACGCCATAGGCGAGCGTCGTGAGCTGCGCTTCCACTACCGTGCCGCGACCACCGGCCACGTGACTCCCCGCCGCGTCCAGCCTTGGCGCCTGCGATCGCGCGGCCAGGCGTGGTACCTCGTGGGCTTCGACACGGACCGCGCCGCCCCTCGCCTCTTCCGCCTGAGTCGCATCGAAGGCAAGGTCCGTCCCGCCACCGACTCCGGCGCCTTTGCCCCGCCGACCCGCGAGCAGATCGCCGACGCCATGGCGGGAATCGACCTGCCTCGCGAGACCCGGACCGCCCAACTCGCCCTCGCCCCCGGCCGCGCCTCCCTCCTGCGCGCCCGAGGCACGCCCGCCGACCCGCCACACCCCCACCCGGGCATCCGAGACCTCGTGAACGTCGCCTTCGACGACCCCGAAGCCTTCGCGGTCGAGCTCGCCGGGCTCGCGGATGCCGTCATCGTCCTTGCTCCTGAGGACCTGCGCGACTCGGTGACCACTCGCCTCAAAGCTGCCGCCCACCTGCACACACGTCCCTTCGCCCCGCCAGCGCCCGCCCAACCCATGGCGCACGATGACGAACCGGCCTCAGCTTCGGATCCGCGCCTGCGTCCCACCGCCGAGCGGGTCGCGCGCCTGCTCGCCATCGTGGGCTACCTTGCGGATCCTGCGGCGGAGACGGCGACGATCACGAGCTTGGCCCACCACTTCGAGGTCTCGCCCCAGCAGATCCTTCAGGACGTCTATCTCCTGTGGGTCACGGGACTTCCGGGGTATCTGCCTGATGACCTCCTGGACTTCTACCTCGATGAGGAGACGGACGAGGTGGCCCTCGTCAACGACCAGCAGGTCGGCCGCCCGTTGCGGCTCGCGCCTACCGAGGGCGTCGCCCTCCTCGCCGCGCTGCGAGCGCTGACGGCGCAGCCGGGCGTCGGCGCCTCGGGGCCCGCGGAGAGCGCCACGGCCAAGCTCGCTGACGCCCTTGGCGACCTCGCGACCTGGGCCGAGACCGTGGACGCCGACGTCGCGGCGACCCCCGCCCCGCCGCAGGCCGCCCAGCTCATCGCGGCCGTCACCTCGGCACGAGTCGTCGAGTTCGACTACGTCTCCGCGGCCGACCGCCCCTCCCACCGGCGCGTCGATCCCCTCCAAGTCCTCTCGGACGCCGAGCATTGGCACCTCCACGCCTGGGATCGGGACGCCAAGGCGCGGCGGACCTTCCGCCTCGACCGCATGCTCAACCTCGAGACCACGAGCGCCCCAGCTGACCCGCACGACCTCCCTCCCGCCGACGTTCGCCCTGGTGAAGGGGCACAGATCGCGACTCTCCGCGTCGCCCCTCGCGCCCGCTGGCTCGCCGAATCCCTCCCCAACGCCACCCCGCCCACCCCCACGGACGATGGCGGATCTCGCCACCGCGTCGCCGTCGCCTCCCAGGCCTGGTTGCGGGCTCTCCTCCTGGGCAGGGCACCTCAAGTCTGGGCAGAAGACCCTCCCGAAGTGCGCGAAGACGTCGCCCAAGCCGCTCTCGACGCCCTAGCCGCCTACGGTTGCCCCGGGCCGACACCGTGACCCCCAAACCTCGCGCCCCCTCGATGCCCGTTTCGGTGTGGATTCTGGCGGGAATCTCCCTCTCCGTCGCCCTGGGGTTCGGGATCGTCGCCCCCGTCCTTCCCACCTTCGCCCGAGAGTTCGGGGTCGGCAACTTCGCGGCCAGCGCTGTGATCTCAGTGTTCGCCGCGATGAGGCTCATCTTCTCGCCTGTGGTGGGCCGCCTCGGCGACCGCCTGGGCGAGCGCACCGTGCTCATCGTCGGCATCATCATCGTGGCCGTCTCCAGCGCCCTCGCCGGACTCTCGCACAGCTACGTCCAGCTGCTCACCCTGCGCGGCGCCGGCGGCATCGGCTCGGCCATGTTCTCGGTCTCAGGCATGTCGATCCTCCTCGGCTCGGTCTCCTCCGAGCTGCGCGGCCGGGCAAGCGCCCTCTACCAGGGCGGATTCCTCCTCGGCGCGATCGCCGGCCCCGGGCTCGGCGGCCTGGTCTCCGGCATCTCCCTGCGCGCGCCCTTCTTTGTCTACGCCGGCACCTTGGTGATCGCCGCCATCGTCGGTCTTTTCCTCCCCAGCCCACGTCGGCGCACGATGGCGTCACCCACCCAAGAGACCGACGTCGCCGAGACTCCGCTCACCTGGGGCGAGCTCCTGCGCAACGCTGACTACCAGGCGGCCTGCGTCACGAGCTTCTGCGTGGGCTGGGTGAACCACGGGGTTCGCGCCTCCCTTGTCCCGCTGCTCGTCGCCGCGACCATGTACGACGTTCCGGAACAGGCCGCGCGCTGGACCTCGATTGCGATGGCGGTCGGGGCCGGGGTGCAGGCGGTCGCGGTCATGCCCGCCGGGAGCGTCGTGGACCGCGTCGGGAGGCGACCACCCATGATCGTCGCGACCCTCGCCGGGGCAGTGGGGATCGCTGCGATCCCGCTCTGCCACTCAATCATCCCGTTGACCTGCGTGTTGGCCTTCTACGCCCTCTCCTCCGCGGCGCTGGGGAGCGCTCCGGCCGCGGTCGTGGGTGACGTGGCTGGGGGCCGTTCAACCCGCGCGGTCGCGGTCTTTTCGATGTGCTCGGATTTCGGCTCGATTGTTGGCCCACTGGCGGCCGGCAAGATTGCGGACTCCTTCGGATTCACCCCGGCTTTCACCCTCGCGGCGATTATGTGGCTCGCCGCCACCGCAATGTGCTTCCGCATGCCCGACGCTTACCGCCGCCCTGGTGGGACAGGTCGGGGGGAGTGGAGCGGCAGGGGAGAATCAGCGCAATAATTCCCGATGCGCCCCCCACCATGCAGGGGAGAATGACATGCCGCATCAAACCCAACGTCGTAGCGCGCTAGTATTCACCGCCACGCTTGCGTTGTCCCTGGGAGTTGCCGTTCCCGCCGTCGGGGTGCAACCACCGGGCGTAACGACCGACTCCTACCCAGCCCTCAGCTCAGCCAACCACATGCTCACGCCACGGACAGGGGTGGCGTTAGTGACGCCATCGTCCGTCGGAGCTGTGAAGGCGATCACACCCAAGGTGGCGTGGGGGGGAAGCCGGGGCACGATCCTCAAGGCAGGGCGCACGAAGGACATCACGCTTCACCGGCCCAAGGGGGTCGCCGCGGACGTGCGCACCTTCACGCTCTTCATCCACATCTCGGAGGCGAAGAAGGCCGGGACGTTGAGGTTGGGGCCGGTGGGAGAGGTCTCAGCTCCGGTCATCGCCTTTGACCGCAACGAGTCGGAGACGACGACAATCAGCGCTGTCTCCGAGGGGATGAGACTGCGAATCCGCTCCTCAACGACCATTCGGATCCAGATCGCAATCCTCGGGTACGCATCGGGCTCGGGGGAAGCGAAGCTCGGCCCGGGGGGCTATCGAGCGGTCAAGCCCGCGGTGCTCGTGGACTCAGCCAAGGGCGTCGGGGGACCGCTGCCCACGAAGGGCGTGTACCTCCAGGGCAAGGGAACCGGCCGGTTCGGAGTGCCGGCGGAGGGCGTGCGCGCTGTCTGGCTCTCGGTGCAGACGCTCGGCGCTACGGACGGAGTGGCGGGCGGTCGGCGCACAGACGGACAGACCGAGACCGCCGCCGACGTGAGCGTCAAGAAGGGAAAGTGGACAACGTCGCTGGTCCTGGCGCCGGTGGACGAGAGCGGTGGGTTCGAGTGGACCATGAGGGAGGGGCGGCTCAAGGCCGCAAGAATCTCGCTTGTCGGCTGGATCGCGGACACCGGGCCCATGGATTCCGTAGCGACAACGCCAGGCGGAATCGTCGCGCTCAAGGCGAAGAGGTTGACCCCCCAGCGCAACAGCGTCGCCTCCGCCCCGGCCCAACTCATGACGGCGCAGGTCGTTGGAGGATCCGTCCCGACCCACATCTCGACGGTGTTCCTGTTCGCGTGGGTGGAGACGCCGAAGCGGGGGCAGGACGTGAAGATCTCCACGGTGGTCCTGCCTGCAGCGATCTCCCCGGACGGAAAGGTGACGTTCTCGGTCAAGAAGGGCGCGAAGGTGAAGTTCATCGGGGTTATCGGGTATCTCGCGGCTGATCCCATCGCAGCGGCCGACCCGGTGGAGCCGGAAGTCACGATCAACGCCGTGAACAATGGCCTTCCCGTCACCTTGTCCTCGAATGGAAAGGTGAGGCTGAGCGGGACGTTCATGTCACAGGGCTCGGGCACCCGGTCGGTGGTCGTGAGCATTGGGGACGAGGTCCTCGGATCGGCTCGACTGGACACGACCTGCACCCCGCGGCGATGGTCTTTGACAACGACTCTGCCGCCCGGCAATCCGATGCTTACCGTCACTTTGACATCGCACGCAGGGACCGTCGTCAAGGCTCAGGTTCCCGCAACTGTACTCATCGTGTGAGGCGCGCCTCGTCGGCAGGGTACCCTTGTCCGGTACGCCGGCGAGACCATGCCTAAGGAGGCTTTCCCCATGACCGCCACTCGCGCACACGAGGCCATCCTCATGGCGATCGCCGTGATCGTCGCGGTCGGCTGGCGTCGCCTCTTGGACCTGGTCAGAGCTCGATGACCGGTGCCCTTGGCGTCGTGGTGAACCCCACCGCCGGGGCAGGAAGAGCCAAGCAATCGGGGGCGCGCGCCATTGCCGCCCTCGCCGCCCAGGGACACGACGTCGTGGACCTCTCCGCCTCGGGACTCAATGCGGCGATGGCTTCTGTGCGCCAGGGAATCGTCTCGGGGATTTCCGCCCTGATTGTCGTGGGCGGGGACGGAATGGTGAACCTCGGTGTGAACGCTGTCGCCTCCACCTCGCTGCCTCTGGGAATCATCGCCGAGGGGACCGGCAACGACATTGCCCGAGGCCTGGGCCTCCCCATCCGCGACGTGCGCGCCTCCGTCCGGCTCATCGACGAGGCCCTGTCTTTAGGAAGCACCCGCGCCATCGACGCTCTGCGCATCACTGACGCTGTCCATTCCCGCATGGTTTTCTGGTGCGCCGGCGCCCTGTCCGTCGGCTTCGACGCCGCCGTCAACGCCCGCACCAACGCCATGACCTGGCCCTCTGGTCGCCTGCGCTACGTCCGCGCTCTGTTCGGCGAGCTTGCGCGCTTTCGCCCCTACGGCTACCGCGTCATCATCGACGGGGTTGCCTCCGAGCTCGCCGCGACCCTGATTTGCGTCGCCAACTCCAAAGACTTTGGCGGCGGCATGCGGATCGCCCCCGAAGCAGAGCCGGACGATGGCGTCGCTGACGTCGTGATCGGCGGCCCCCTGTCACGCTCCGCTCTCCTCAGGCTCTTCCCCAAGGTCTACCGCGGCGCCCACATGTCCCACCCCCAAGTGTCGATGACCCGCGGCCGAGTCGTGGTGATCGAGCCCGAGCCGGGCCTAGGCCAGCTCCCACCCCCCGCAATGGCCGATGGCGAAGCGGTAGGACCCCTGCCCTTACGCTGCGAAGTAGTGGACTCAGCAGTAAGGGTGCTGGTTCCGGGCTGAGGGGCTGGTCAGCTGGCGGATTGGTCGAGGCGATCAGCCCAGGCTTGGGCAGAGATTCTGATGGCGTCAATCTCTCTCAGGGCGTTGAGGGCAGCGTCTGCTGCAGGGCGAAGCATGCGTGAGGTGCGTGAGACAAGCGGGAGGAACGCGACGACCTGAGATCTCTCCGGAAAGTCGAGGTTCTCAGCGATCTTAGTGACCAATCCGTGCCACTCCCTCGGATCGACATCAAGGAAATCGCGGAGGTCCGGACTGGTCGTGACCCCTTCCAGAGGCTTTGTCAGCTCGCTCCAGGTCCGGCCTACAGCCTGCGCACTCTCTTCCAGCCTCTGTACCTTCGGATCGAGCTTGCGACGAAGGGCTGCCAGCTCCCCGGTGTGGGTCCCCGAACTCATGCCCTCTCCCAGGGTCTCGACTACTGCCGTGAACGCCTGGAAGAAGGCATTGATCTGGGTTGGGAGCTCCTTGGCGAGTCTCTTCGGGTCGTCAAGAATCGGTGGAAGCTCGTACAAGTCCCCGTCCTCGGTCGGGAGCTTGCCTTGAGATGCAGGCGTGGCGGGTGGTGCGGGCTCCGCAATCTCCCTCACGCGGTCGTGGAGCCGACTTGCCATAGCTCTCACAGCCTCGTTGTACTCCGAGGAGTCACGGCCGGGCGGGGATAGGAGTTGGCTTGCGTCATACCAGTGGGTGACCATGATCGCCTGTCTCACCGGATCGGTCTCCGGGACGACTGTGACGCCCTGGATTGGCTGGACGATCACCGGCAAGAGGGCGCGAGGTTCTGACCCGCTTTCTGCAACCGACTGGAAGCGGGTGAACTCCGTCCGACAGGCTTCGCTCACTAGGTAGGAGGGGGTGACAGCAGCGACAAAGAAGGCGGACCCTTCGATCGCCTCGCGAATGCGGCGCTGCCAGTCCTGGCCCCACAGGATGCTCGCCGTGTCGGTGAACACCTCGATGTCGGACCCGAACTGGAATCGGTAGGCGCGTGCCAAGTCCTCAGCGAGCTTGACGATCGCGCCTCCTAGGTAGTCGTCGTCTTCGCGGACGTAGCTGAGGAAGAGCTTGGCGTCGACTGGACGCTGCGGTAAGGAGGCGAGCGGGCGGGCAACAGGAGCAGGGTGGGGGAGTGGTGCTCCTCCGGTCGGGGAGGCAGTGCCCTGCTCGTCCATGCTTGCGGTGTACCCATCCTGACCCGCCATAAGCAGCCCCACCGGCACCGCCCAGATGCGCTCTCCGAGCTGGGTGACGCCATCCCCCGCGTGGACCACATACCCAGCGTGCAGCGGGACAGCATCAGCAAGTGCGCGAAGCCCCCTCGCATCCTGTGGCGAGGCCCCGACAGAAGACTTCACCTCGATGCCCACATGGCGCCCGTCTCCTGAGGCGAGGACGAGGTCCACCTCGTGGCGACCCTTCTCGGTTCGCCAGGTGAAGGGATCAACCGTGAACGGCGAGAACTGAAGGGCGGCGAGCACCTGGTTGACGACCCAGGTCTCAAAGAGCTGCCCGAGCCACTCGGGAGTGCTAGCCCGCAGAGGGTCTCTCGCCTTGAGCGCCTCGAAGACGAGGCTGGCATCTGTGACGTGGAGCCGAGCTCTCTGCCGGATGCTCTTGTGGGATCCGAGCGCCAGGTTGGGAAGGAGCCGTACAAGGAATCGCCGCTCGAACAGGTCCAGGTGCCGCTTGACCGACCGCTCATCAGCCTCGGCTGTTCGCGCGAGGGCTGCGTAGTTGAGGGTGGTCGAGGTCTTGGCGAACGCAGCCTCTAGGATCCGACGGGCCACCGAAGGGTCGGCCGGATCGCTTTCGCCCTCCAAACCCCGTCCGATCACGCCGTCGACCCAGTCGTTGATCCTTGCCCGGCGAACGGTCTGGGCGCCGCCTCCCAAGGACCACTCGGGGAGGCCCGCCCAGGTAATCCACTCGGCAGGAGTCTTCTTCTGCGCAATCGGCCGCTGTTCTGCCTTGAGAGGCGCACCAAAGAGCACATCACACATATCTCGGAGCACCTGGGGTCTCCCCATCAACTCCGGGGTGGAAAGCGGATGGAGGACCCACCGTTCTACCCGTCCCGTGAGAGGATCGCTTCCCCCCAGCCCATCTGTTCGGATGCGAGCCGACCCGGTGAGAAGGATCCTGCGAGAAGTCCCTGGCTCATCCACGAGTTCCTTGACGGCCAATGGGAGTCGGGGGAGCAGCTGAGCCTCGTCAATGATCGCCCGCTCGGCCAGGCCTCGGAGAAAGGACCGGGGATCATAGTCGGCAGAGGCGAGGGTGTCGGAGTCCGCCAAGGAAACGAGCCCTCCGTACACTCCCTGCTCGACAAGCCGCCGCGCAACGGTGGTCTTCCCCACCGCACGGGCCCCCTGAAGGACCTTTACCTTGATTCCGTCCTCAGGGTGCAGGTATGACTCGACCGTGCGAGGCAGGATGGTGCCGATGATTGGCCTTTCGGGGCTGTCCATCTGCTAAGCGTAGCGCACTGTGCTGGAATATCCATGCATCGATGTCGGAAAGTTCCAGCCGATGCAGGAAACCTCCACTTGCTAAGCTCGTCACCTGTGACTACCCCGGCAGAGTCCTACGCTGCCTTCCGCAGGCGACGGAACCTCGTTCCACTCGAGGAGTTCGCCGCTACCCTCGGGTTCGACCTGGACCCGTACCAGATCCAGGCCTGCGAAGCTCTGCTCGACGGCAAGGGTGTCCTCGTGGCCGCCCCGACGGGAGCCGGAAAGACCGTGGTCGGCTCCTTCGCCCTGACCCTGGCGCTCTCCCGCGGCGAGAAGGCCTTCTACACGACCCCCATCAAGGCCCTGTCCAACCAGAAGTACCGCGACTTCTGCGCCACCTTCGGATCGGAGAACGTCGGCCTCCTCACGGGCGACGTCGCTATCAACGGAAGGGCCGCCATCGTCGTTATGACGACGGAAGTGCTGCGGAACATGATGTACACGAACTCCCCGGATCTGACGGGGCTGGGAGTCGTTGTTCTCGACGAGGTTCACTACCTCGCTGATCGCTTCCGCGGGCCCGTCTGGGAAGAGGTGCTGATCCAGCTGCCGGACCGAATTCAGATGGTCTGCCTCTCAGCGACCGTGTCCAACGCTGAGGAGTTCGGAGCCTGGCTGGCCGAAGTGCGCGGTGAGATCGCCGTCATCGTCTCCGAACACCGGCCGGTGCCGCTTTGGCAACACGTCCTGACCAGCAAAGCCATGCTTGATCTCTACCTTCCGGGAGCCGAGGGCGACGAGACGCGGCTCAACCCCGAACTCGAGGCCTACCGCCCTGGGCGCCACGGCCACGGCCCGCCTGGGCACGGCCACAGCCGGGGGAAGGGAGCGCGCCGCAACGACCCCCGCCGCTCGCCCCCGCGATTCGCGGTCGTGGAAGCCCTTGACCGCGACGGCTTGCTCCCCGCGATCTTCTTTGTCTTCTCCCGCGCCGGCTGCGAGAAGGCCGTTGACGAGTGCCTCACCGCTGGCTTACGTCTGACCAGCCGCACCGAAGCCCGCGACATTGCGAACCTCATCGACGCCGCTGCGGCCGACATTTCGCCCGCTGACCTCGAAGTTCTCGGCTTCTCTAGCTTCCGCGCTGCCGCCGAGGCTGGCTTTGCCGCCCACCACGCGGGGTTGCTGCCCGCCTTCAAACAAGCGATCGAGCTGGCCTTCCAACAGGGCCTGGTCAAGTGCGTTTTCGCCACCGAGACACTCTCGCTCGGCATCAACATGCCAGCCCGAACCGTCGCGATGGACCGCCTGGACAAGTGGAACGGATCCGAGCACGCGGCGCTGACTCCCGGGGAATACACCCAGCTCACGGGCCGTGCCGGGCGCCGCGGCATCGACGTTGAGGGCCACGCGGTAGTGGTCATCCACCGCGACTTCGACCCGCAAGGCCTCGGCTCGCTCGCCTCGAAACGCACCTACCCCCTGCGCTCGGCCTTCCGCCCGACCTACAACATGGCGGTCAACCTCATCGAACGCGTGGGCCGGGCCAACGCCCGCGCGATACTCGAGCTGTCCTTCGCCCAGTTCCAGGCCGACCGCGCGATCGTCGGCCTCGCCCGGCAGGTTCGCCAATACGACGAGGCTCTCGCCGGGTACCGCGCCGCGATGACCTGCGACGCCGGCGACGCCCTGGAGTACATGGAGCTGCGCGCGGCCATCTCCCAGGCCGAGAAGGACGCCTCCCGCGCCCAAGCCGCCGCCCGAGCCGACGCCAACGCTCGTCTCCTTTCCCACTTAAGTCGTGGCGACATCGTGCACATTCGACATGGCAAACACGCAGGCCAAGCCTTGATTCTCGACCCGGGTCTCAAGACTGCGCACGATGGCGTCCCTCCCCTTCCCCCGCCACATCCGCTGGCATTGACTCAAGCGGGCAAGGTGCGGCGGGTCCCTCCGGGCGACATTGCGTCGGGGCTGAAGCTGCTGGGACATGTGAAGGTGCCGCAGGGGTTTTCCGGACGCAGCCCCAAGGAGCGGTCGGATATGAAGGCGCGGATGCGCCAGGCGCTGGAGGGGAAGTCGAAGCATGGGGGAGCGGTCGCCGAGGAGGTGCGGGCGTCGGCGCGCGTGGCGCGCGAGGGGATTGAGGAGGCGCGGGCCCGGCTGAAACGCCATCCGGTTCATGGGTGTCCTGATAGGGAGGCTCATGCGCGGTGGGCGCATCGGATCGCGCGGGCGGAAAAGGAGCGTGCGGGGGTCGTCGAGCGCATGGAGTCGCGGACGGCGTCAATCGCGCGGGACTTTGATCGAGTGTGCGAGGTGTTGGCCCGGCTGGGGTATTTGACTCAGGTGGCGGGGGAGGCGTCGGGGGAGGTGTCGGGGGAGGTGTCGGGGGAGTGGAAGGCGACGGATGCGGGGCGGATGCTGGGGCGGATCTACGCGGAGAAGGACATAGTGGTCGCTCAGGCGCTGCGTTCTGGGCTGTGGGAGGGGGCGTCGGGGGCTGAGCTGGCAGCGGTGGTAGCAGCGTTGGTGTACGACCCTCGGCGTGACGCGGAAGGGCTGCACCTTCGGGCGCCTCACTCCATCGCAGCAGCGCTCGAGGCGACAGCGCGGGAAGCACGCCGCGTGGGGGAGTTGGAAGCTGCGGTGGGACTGGGGCCGACGGGCGACCTCGACGCCGCGGCCTGCGGACCAATGCTTGCCTGGGGGAGGGGCGGGGGATTAGGGGATGTGCTGGGGGATGCACTGCTGACGGCTGGAGACTTTGTGCGGCTGGCCAGCCAGGTTGTGGATTTGCTGGGGCAGGTGGAAGGAGTGGCGCCCACGCCGGAACTGCGGGCCGCGGCCCGAGACGGGTTGGAGGCTGTTCACCGCGGCGTGGTCCGGGCTTCGCCGGGGTGAGGGGATCTGTCACGGGGTAATCTCCGGCATCCTGTCGGAAATTTCTGGCATGGGATGTCTTACTTTTCCGGCACGATGTCGGAAATTCCGGGGTTTGGTTGGTTGGGTTGGGGGCTTTGGACTAGGGGAGACCCTGGGTGGGCTCCCAGTCGGGGATCACCTCTTCTACTTCCTGCTGCGGGGTCGTTTTGGGGGAGAAATCCTCCTCTATGACGTGGAGGATGCGCCAGAACAGGACCGCGCCGAAGATCTGGCCGATGATAGCAAGCCCTTTGAACGACGCGACCACCGCGAGGATCACGTTCCGGGTTTGGTGCTTGTTTGCTGCCTGCGTGGGTATGGGGGGCAGGGGCTGGGGTGGTGGGGGTTGGGTAGTGAGAGGGATCGACGGAGGAGCGACGTCGTGGCTCGGCGTGTCCTCGGCACCGTTGGCGGGGAGTGGAGATTCGTCTGACTCGGCTCCTTTGGCGGGGGAGCCGTCAACGGGCTGGCCGCAGGCCGCGCAGAGAGGTCCCCGCTCATCGGCTGACTGACAGTGTGGGCAGATCGGCATGAGAAGGCCCCTTTCGACTGACTTCTCCCACCATATCCGGGGGGCGACGTCCCTCCCTCCGGGGGGTCTGCGGTGCCCATTTTGTCCCGCCACCGTGTATCAAGACACCCTCGCGGCCGGGGGAGCGGGGCGTGGGGCATCATCGGTAGGATCGTCTGGTGACATCGAACGACAACTGGACGCCTCCCGATGGTCCCTGGATTCCCCGACGTTCATGGACATCGGCCCCTTGGTTCGTTGCTGCGGCGGTTTTCGGGTGGCCGGCATCCATCATCATGATGCTTTCGACCGAGCCGGTTGATGCCTTCCTCGGAGTCTGTGTCCTGCTCGGCGGCATCTTTGCTGCAGTCGGACTGGTGCTCTTCGCAAAGAACGCCGATGTCCGGACGCGATTGGCGGTGCTTGCGTTCCACAAAGAGCACCCCGATGTCAAGCCTGCGCCGACTCCGAGCGCCCAACCCACCGCTGCGGGTGATCCTCCTCACTCCATGGCCTGGACTAGGGAGCAAATCCGAGAGCTACATCGCTCCGCCTCCGCGTTCCTGGACGACTTCTACGACGACGACGACACTCCGCGTCCGCCGGACACTCGCGCAGAACACTGACCGCCGTTCTCTCGCCCCATGATGCGCTGCTGGGCCCAGGTCGGCTGGCTACTCGCCCATCTTTGCGCGCCTGGCCATTGAGAGGGACAGGCCGACCGCGATCAGGAGACCGCCTGCCAGGGTCGCCAAGACTCTCCCGAAGACCTCTGCGCTCCAATGAAAGACAGACCTGCAGATGAGCACGGCAAGCAGAATGTTGGTGAACCCCCACAACGTGTTGGCCACCGAGGTTCCCCGCTTGCCGAGCTGACGGATCCTCGGCAGGAAGAAGGGCAGGCCGCTGATCCCGTGAACCAGGTGCGGCACGGCGTTGAAGGCGAGCATCCCGGAGACGAACAGCCAGAAGTAGTCCATGGTGGGGGAGTCTACGGGGGCCTCATGGCCCGGTCAGGCAGGATTGCGACCACCCAAAGGCCAATTGTCCAGGTTCTCGTTCTCAACGGCCTCCGCGGTGATCGTGTTTGGCCTGGTCAGCGAGGTGAGCGGTTGTGGGGAAAGGTGGAGAGGAGCGGCAAAACCTGGATCTTTGCCCTTTGCGAGCAGATGCGCTGCTGTGGCCTACCTTGTCGGTGCCTGCCCGTGGGTGGCTTGCAGGACGGGCGGGTCGACGCAGCGCTGTCGGTATACTCCGGGCATGATCATGAAGGACGATGGGGTTTCCCCACAGAAGTCTTGGCGGTCCGGACCTTGGTTCATCGTGGGAGCGGCACTCGTGGGACTGGCGGCGATTCTCACCGCATTCACGTCGACGGCAGCCATCTCGTGGTCGAGCGAGACCTGCACCGGCGATTGGGTAGGAGACGAGTATGTGTCGTCATGCGGGGGCGGAATGGATCCTGCGTCGCTCATGAGGGCTACGTTGTGGATCGGATGCATCGGCACCATTCTGCTGCTCATCGGGCTGGTGTTTCACGGGATGAACGCCGACGTCAGGACCAAGCTCGCTGTGCGGGCAGACCGCGCGGCGCACCCGAAGGATGGTCCCGGTGATCCCAGTGAGGGCGAGACCCCACCGCTAACCTTCGAGATCCGTGAAGACGACGAGGGCGTGGAAGAGACCCCACCACTGACCTTCGAGATCCGCGACGAAGAGACCGAGTCGGCAACCCCACCGTGGACCATCGAGGTCCGGGAGGACGAGACCGAGGCGGCGACCCCACCACAGACCTTCGAGATCCGCGAAGACGACGAGGGCGAAACCCCTCCGCTCACCTTCGAGATCCGTGACGAAGAGACCGAGGCGGCGACCCCACCACTGACGTTCCAGATCCGCGAAGACGACGAAACCGGAACCTATACCCAGAGCCCGTAGGGTAAACGGGTGGCCAAACGCACAGCTCGCAAACGCGGCCGGCAGCGGGGGAGGGGCGTCCCTCTCGCGCTGGTGGGCGCGGCCGCGGGGGGAATCCTGGGCGCGCAGGCCTTTCCGCCCGTGGGGGCGTGGGTGCTCGCGCCGGTTTCCGCGGCGCTCCTCATGGCGTCGCTCGCCGCCGCCGGCCCCTTCCTCGGCTTCGGCATCGCCACGGTCTACGGCCTGGCCTTCTTCGGACCCCTTCTCACCTGGGCTGCCGCCGCGGCCGGTCCGGTCGAATGGCTGGCCCTGGTCGTCGCGGCATCCCTCATGTGGGGTCTCCTCGGCGCCGGATGGTCAACGGTCCAGCGCATGCCCTGGCTCGCCCGCCGCCCCGCCATCGGCGCCGCCGCCTTCGCCACCCTCTGGACGGCCTCCGATGAGCTGCGCGCCATTGCCCCGTTCTCCGGTTTCCCCTGGGGTCGGCTCGCCTTCACCCAGGCCGACTCGCCGCTCGGCCACCTCGCCATCCTCGGAGGAACGCCGCTGGTCACGGCCGTAACCGTCCTTGTCGGCGCCCTCCTGGTCGTCGCCGCCCGGAGCCTCCTGCGCGGCAACACGTGGGCTGCGACCGGCCTGGCAGTCACAGCCCTCGCCCTGGCTCTGGGACCGCTCGTCATCGGCCTCGATTCCCGCCCACAATCAGGGACGATGACGATCGCTGGCATCCAAGGAAACGTCCCCGAGCCCGGCTCCCTCCCCAGGAGAGAGGAGATTCGAGCGGTCTTCGACAACCACCTGAACCAGACGAACGCTCTCGCAGACCGCAGTAACGCCGCTGGGGGGGTGGGCGCAGAGGACTCCGGTGGGGGAGTGGGGGAGGGGGAGTCGAGCGGAGCAACGCCCGACGCCAACCCCAAACAGCCCATCGACCTCGTCGTTTGGCCCGAGGACTCGGCCGACCACGACCCGCAAACCCACCCTGACGAGGCAGAAGCCCTCACCAAGGCCGCTCGCACAGTAGGCGCCCCCATCCTCGTCGGCATCCAGGAGTTCCCGGACAGCGGAGGTCGGCGAAACGTAACGCTCCTGTGGGATCCCGAGCAAGGGGCCGCCATCGGCCGCTATGTCAAGAGGCATCCGGTGCCGTTTGGCGAGTACATGCCGCTGCGCGGGCTGGCCGAACTCGTCTCCAAGGCGGCCCGCGAGGTAACGACGGACATGATCCCGGGCGAGGAGCCAGGCGTGATGAACGTCCAGGTCAAGGCCCTAGGCAGGGGCGTCCCGGTGGGCGTCGCCATCTGCTTCGAGGTGGTCTACGACCCGCTGATGGCCGACCTTGTCAAGCATCGCGCCGAGATCCTAGTCGTCCAGACCAACAACGCCTCCTTTGGGCGCACGGGGGAGTCCGAGCAGCAGCTCGCCGCCTCGCGCCTGCGCGCCATCGAGCACGGCCGCGCCGTGGTCCACGTCTCGACCACGGGCGTCTCGGGGATGATCTCGCCATCGGGCGTCCTGCTGGACAAGACAGGCTTTTGGGAGCCCGGCGTCATGGTCGTCTCGCTCCCGCTGCGCACGTCAATCACCCCCGCGACCCACATCGCCGGCGCGCTAAGCTGGGCATTCCTGGTCCTGGGCGCGGGGCTCGCCGTCGCAGCGTCCTACCAAGCCCTCACCCACCGCAGAAGGGATGGACGATGACGATGCGCACCCTGGTCATCATTCCCACCTACAACGAGCGTGAGTCACTTCCCTTGGTCCTGCATCGGCTTCGCTCAGCGGTGCCGGATGCGGACGTGTTGATTGCTGATGACAACTCGCCCGATGGGACGGGGAAATGGGCCGATGAGCAGGCTCTCAACGATCCTTCTATTCACGTGATGCACCGGGGAGGAAAGGCTGGACTCGGGGCGGCCTACCTTGCGGGCTTTGCCTGGGGACTCGAGCGCGGCTATGAGGTGCTCTGCGAGATGGATGCTGATGGGTCGCATCCTCCCGAGCGGCTCCCGGCCCTGCTCGCCGCGGTTGCGGACGGTGCCGACCTGGCGATCGGATCGCGGTGGGTTCCGGGGGGCGAGGTCGTGAACTGGCCCAAGCGTCGGGAGGTTCTCTCGCGGGGAGGCAACTTCTACATCAGGGTCATGCTGCGCCTGGGGGTCAGTGATGCGACGGCGGGGTTCCGGGCGTATCGGGCGAGCTTGCTGGAGCGCATGGATCTCGGGGGAGTTGAGGCACGAGGCTACGCCTTCCAGGTGGATATGACCCGGCGCAGCCTTGCCTACGGAGCGGTGATCAAGGAGATCCCGATCAGCTTTGTGGAGAGGGAGGTGGGGGAGTCCAAGATGAGTTCCGCCATCGTCCGTGAAGCATTGCTGCTGGTGACGAGGTGGGGACTGCGTGACCGTTTCCGGCGGGGCGGGAAGGGTTAGGACGCGGCTGAGGCGAGGGTGCCGCGGCGATCGCGCAGCAGGGTGAGGCGTTCTTGGAGGAGGTCTTCGAGCTCCTCGACGCTGCGACGCTCCAGGAGCATGTCCCAGTGCGTGCGCCCGCGACCCTCGTCGCTTCCGTCGTAGCCGTCTTCTCCCAGGCCCAGCCGCGCGTTGTTGCCGCAGCGGCAGTGCCACATCGGGGGGATGTCCGCCTCGAGGGCGAAGGGGACGATGATTGTGTGCCCGACGGGGCACGTGTAGGCCGTCTCGACTCGCTCAGCGAACTCGACGCCCTCTTCAGATTCCATTGACACAGCACCGATGCCGGCACCTCGCAAGGCCCGATCCATGGTTTGACCCACCTTTCCCCACACACAGCGATTGCGCTTGCCGGTCGCGACCTCCGCTGGGCGAGCCCCGCGGCCTCCTGGCCGTTCCCGTCGGACTGAGACATGTCCGCGCTGCCTGTTACAACGTCGTAGCCGACGCCTTTCTTTCCGGGTTGGGTGCTGGGTAGCACACAACTTGGTCAAGCTACCAGGTACCAAGCGCTGTCGGTCCAGGTCGTGGACTGTTTTCGCTGTCAGCGAGGGGATGTGGTTGGTGGGAAGGAAGCCCGGGTGCTGGCGGGCCGATAATGTACATTATGTCCGGTGCGGGGAATCTGGGAGGGTTGGCCGGGGGGCTTGGGGGAGGTGAAGGGTTGGCGGGGGGATTGTGGGAGGTGACTGGTCGTCATCGTTCGATGACGTGAAGCACTCCCCCGTCACTGGAGTGGGCTACGGGAGGAGCCTAGGCTGGCGAGTGTTGGTGACTGGGGTGCGATGCGGGACTGGGTGAATCTGCGGCGCGGTGCGTCGCGCTTGACGGGTGTGTGTCAGCCGATTCGACGGGCGCGGCGGCGCGCGGCGAGCTCGTCCATCACGGGCGGCTCGGCTAGGTCGCTGGCTTCGGCCCTTTCGGAGGGCAACTGTGCGAGGGATCCCTCGACTTCGCGCCACACGCGCCCGACAGCGATTCCAAAGACTCCCTGCCCTCCTGAGAGCAGGTCGTAGATCTCATCAACGGAGGTGCACTCGTAGACCGAAGCCCCGTCGCTCATTAACGTGACCTGCGCGAGCTCCTCAACCCCGCGGGCGCGCAGGTGCCCCACCGCGGTGCGGATCTGCTGGAGGGAGACGCCCGTGTCAAGAAGGCGCTTGACGACCTTCAGCACGAGGATGTCCCTGAAGGAGTAGAGGCGCTGGGTGCCTGATCCTGTGGCGGGGCGCACGGAAGGCTCGACGAGCCCGGTGCGCGCCCAATAGTCGAGCTGGCGGTAGGTGATTCCTGCGGCGCGGCAGGCCGTCGGGCCTCTGAACCCGATCGGCTCATCGGCCGTCCTGGCCCCAAAGAGCATTCCTTGCTCTAGGCCCGCGCCCCCTGAGGCGACCGTCTCGCTCACTGCTTGCCTCCCGTCCCTGGACCGGGCCCTGAACTTCCCCGGTCAACGCTCTCCACGCTAGGGACCTCAGCATCGAGGGTCAAGGACCGTCCCCGGCGTGTCGGCACGGCGCGTCTTAGTCTCAAGTGAAGGTTGAGGGTTTGCATGCCGTCATAGCTCTCGCTCAGCAAGGGCGAGGCGAACGAGCGCCTGGTTCAAGCGTGCCATACACTCGGCCATTTCTGCTGCATGCGCTGCGGCGCGTTCACGTCCAGCCGATCCCCTCCCCCGCTGCGCCGCCGCCGCGGCCTCGACCAGATCAGCCACCTTCCGAGACGTCGCGAACAAGGGCCGCAAGTGCCGCAGATCCAGCCCCGACTCCCCCAGCTCGACACAGGCCTCAACCGCCTGGACCAGCGCCGCGTCAATCCCCCGCGTCCCCGGCGCCAGTCCGGCCGCCCGCGCGACCTCCTCGACAAGCGAGGCAGGAGCCCCGGAGATCACCGCCACTTCCTCGATTCCCACCGACGCCGATGCCACCGCTGTCCTGGGGCCGAGGAGCCCCTCCGGCGCCTCCTCCAGGCCCGAGTCCAGCCCCGCCAGCCTGGCGCGAATCACCGTCAACGGCCAGTAGTGGTCGCGCTGAGCCGTCAAAACGAAGCGCAGCCGCTCGACGTCCGCCTGCGAGTACTTCCGATACCCCCCCGCTGAACGGGCCGGCGCCACAAGCCCGATGTCCTCCAAGTACCGAAGCTTGGTGATCGAGACCGCCGGGAATTCCGCCACGAGCTGCTCTAACGCGTCCCCAATGCTCATGGTCGCCTCGTGGCTTACCCCATGCGGCCACGCACCGGTGGGATGGCTGGCGTGAGCCGGTTCGACGCGCCCCACGCTCTCGGCCGTTCTTGCGGCCGATGACGACTCCGCGGTTAGGTAGGCACCGCGCGCCTGAACGCTACGCGCCGCCATTGTGGGGTGGACCGAGCAGCTCGTGCCGCCTCGGGGAGGGATGGAAGGTCAAACGGTACTTGCCAATCTGGACCTCGTCGCCCGCGCGAAGCACCACCTCATCGACCCGCTCACCATTGACGTAGGTTCCGTTGAGGGACCCAGCGTCGCGCACAAGGAAGGCAGCCCCGCGGGCACAAAAGTCAGCGTGCCGCCGTGAGACTGTCACGTCATCCAAGAAGATATCGGCCGATGTCGCCCGGCCGGCTGTCGTTTGTGCCGAATCCAGCAAGAAGCGCGCCCCAGCATTGGGCCCCCGCTGGACGACGAGAAGTGCTGATGCAGGTGGCAGGGCCTCAATCGCTGCGATGGCGTCGGGTGTCAGGCCCATGGGAGTGGCATGTTCGTCGTAGGCAAGGCCCCCAATGACGACGGTCGAGTCGGCCGCTCGGCTTGTGGATTCCGGCATCGCTCTCCGGCCCCCTCTCACTGGTGTCTTCGGCCCGTCTCAACGGTGAACCAGCCTACCGTCTCCCACGCTCCCCCGATCCCACTTTTTCCGCCCCCACTCCCCCACCCGAGCACCCGCGCTCCACCCCTCGCGCTCAGCATGTGGAAACCTGAGCATTAAGAACGCTGTCGCCGCTGTTAATGCTCAGGTTTCCACATGCTCGCGGCAGGAGGCGCTGGGGGGAGATACGACGCCGCCTCCCTCAAGCACCCTCTGGGAGTGTTGAGGAAGGCGGCGTACTTGTGGGAGGTGCGAGGCTATCCGCGCCCCTCCTCTTCTGCGCGACGGCGGCGTGCCATCACCAGGAGCATCAGTCCGGCGAGAAGCATGCCAAGGCCAGCGCCGAGCGCAGCGACCACAGTCTCAGCCCCTGTCTTCGCGAGCCATCCGGAACCGGTGGGAGGACGGCTGGTCACCACGACGGTTTGGGTCGGGGTGGGCACAGACGTCACAGTCGGTGTCGGAGTGGGTGGCCGCGTCGAAGTCGACGTGTCAGTCGGAGTGGGCGTGTGAGTTGATGGCGGCGCCGGAGTCGAGGTGTCCACTGGACTCGGATGAGGCGTCGCGATCTGCGTCGGAGGCGGTGTTGGCGTTGCCGTCGCAGGCTCCGTGGGAGTCGGCGTTGGCGTCGAGGTGTCCTTTGGACCCGGTGTTGTGGTCTGGATCGGAGTGGGTGTTGAGGTCTCCGTGGGAGTGGGTGTTGGCTCGTCCTTCGGACCGACCGTTGTCTCGACCGGATCGGACTCTTGGCCGTCTTCATCGGTCAGCGTCACGGTGATCGTGTCGCCTTCCTCTGCCTCGGGCTCAAGAATGACGGTCCAGGTTCCGTCATCGTCCACAACGCCTTCGCCGATGACGTTGCCGTCGGGATCGGTGATGGTCACGATGGTTCCGGGCTCGCCTTCACCGGTCACCTCCTTGCCGTCCGTCGGATTGACGGTCGGCGGCTCAGGAGCAGGACGCCGGGGACCAAAAGGCAGAACCAGGCGAACCGGGCTGGTTCCCCCGTTGGTAACGGCTGTCGAACCCACGGTCGCGCTGACCAGGGCGGAACCGATCTTCCGGGAGATGATCTCCACTTTGACCGTGCCCGTGATGCTGGTCATCATGACCCACGGATCAGTGGGGGTGGCCGTCTCGGCTTTCCATGTGCCCACACCGGTGTTGGTGAAGGTGACTTCAAGGTCCGAGATCGGGTTGTTGAACCGGTCGCGAACCACCACCGTGGCCTCGTGGAACTCAATCCCCCCAATCTTCTTGGTCAGGTCATCCGTGCCGGTGAGCATGGTCTTGGTCCAGTCGGGTGTTCTTTCGGCGGTCCAGGTGATCTGGATGTTGCCGGAGTTCTTGACCGTGACGTCGCCGGTGGGGGTGACCAGTGCGGCGTGGACGGTGTGGGTGCCGGCCTTGGTGGTGGTCATCGGAACGCTGGCAATACCAGTGGTCGGATCGGAGGTGACGGTGGTTTGGGAGCCGCCGTTGATCGGAC
>WQYN01000006.1 GCA_009781225.1 Micrococcales bacterium
CCCGGTCGCGCTCAGCGGTCCCGGCGCTCGCGTCCGCCGCGCCGTGATTCTGGGCATGGCACCTTGCCCCGATCGTGGCGAGACGGGAGAATCACCTCATGACACGACGGACGATGACGGCACTTCTGGCCGTTGTCACGGTGCTGGGGGTTTCGGCGGCCGTGGCGACGACGGCACAGTCAGCGAGCGATGGCCACACGGTCAGCCCCTGGCCACACGTCAACACCGCGCCTGACCCTGCTGGTGGGATCTATGTCTCGCCCAGCGGAAACGATGCGACCGCAACGGGGGCAGTCGGCGCTCCCTTCAAGAGCATCAACGCCGCTCTGGCGACGACAAAGGCTGGTGACACGGTAATCCTGCGTGGCGGCACGTATCGGGAGGGAATCAACGTTCGAATCCGGCTGCCGAACATCACGATCAAGTCCCGGCAGGGGGAGTGGGCGGTGATCGATCTCACGACCTACGACACCGACGCCGACGAGGACTCCGGGGTGTACTTCGACGTCGGATCGTCGGGCGGCCGGCTGCAGGGGGTCGAGGTCATGGGTGGCTACTACGCCGTCGCCATGGAAACCACGTGGCGCTGGGACCCTGATGATCTGTACACGGCCGGGGCGTCAAACATTGTCATCGAAGACAACGTCCTCCACGATTCCCGGTACGACGTCGTCAAGATCAAGCCCAACTGCGACAACGTCACCATCAGGAACAACGAGATCTACAACTCGGGGCGGGCCTTTGCCGGAAACCCCTTGAACGGGGAAGACAACGCCGAGGGCATCGACAACGTCAACGGCGACAACATGGCGGTGCAGGGGAACTACATCCACGACATTGTCTCGAACGCGATCTACGCGAAGGGGGGCGCGACGGACGCGCTGATCGAGAAGAACTGGATTGAGACGGCGTACGGAGGAGGGATTCTCATCGGTTTCGACACGAGTGTTGACTTTTTCGATCTCGCCGTCAACCCGGAGTACTACGAGAACATCGGGGCCGTGGTGCGCGACAACTTGATCGTGGACACAGGCTGGGAGGGGATCGGCTTCTACGCCGCCAAGGACGCCGAAGTCCACCACAACACGCTGGTCAACGTGGCATTCGGAGGGTCGTACCACGCCGCCATCTACTTCGGTCTCTCGTACCAGGACTGGGATCCGGAGGCTGGCCGCCCTGCCACCGTCAATCCGAAGTTTCACCACAACATCGTGAGCCAGCCGGCCGCCATCGTGCGCCCGATGCTGGAAATTCGCTACTCAAACGACCTGATGGGGATGTCCGCGCTCGACGGGAAGCCGTTGATGCACGACAACTGCTACCACATCAAGTCCAAGAGTGCGGTGTTCATGGACCACCGCCCGGGTAGCCCGCTGGCCTCCGGCGGAGGTCTGGCCGCCTGGCAGGCCCACATCAGCGGCGATGTCGACTCCATCGAAGCTGATCCCGATCTTGACGCGGACTACGTTCCCTCGAACCCGCTGTGTGCGGGGGTGAGGTGGGCAGAGGGCGGGCCCGGTTCCCCGACGCCGAGTGGGCCCGGTTCCCCGACGCCGAGTGGGCCTGGTTCCACGACGCCGAGTGGGTCTGGTTCCACGACGCCGAGTGGGTCGGACACGACGAGGCCGGCCGAGCCTGGGACTACAGAACCCTCCAATCCTGGGACCGGGACGTCGACCGATACCGGCGGTGGACCGCCCGCAGCCAGCCCCGGCCAGCCCACGAACCCTCACCAGACGCCGGCCCTGAAGATCACGCGGGTAAAGGCAGGCCAGAAGGCGATCGCTCTGGTCGCGGGTGCGAGGGCGAAGGTCCCAACCTTTGGCTACTGGACCGGTGGCAAGCGGGCGCCCGTCAAATGGACGTCGTCGAAGCCTTCGGTCGCCAAGGTTTCCAAGACCGGAGTCATCACCGCCAAGAAGCCCGGCAAGGCCACCATCCGCGCCACGGCAGCCGGCGGCAAGAAGGCGTCTATCAAGGTCGCCGTCGTCAAGGCTGCCGGCTACAAGGTTTCCCAGGTCACAGCCAACGTCCCGCGCACCATGAAGGTGGGCGCCGTCGCCTACGTGACGGGAAAGTACAAGCCGAGCACCGCGACCGGAGCAGTGGTGAAGTACTCCTCGAAAGAGAAGTCCGTCGCAACGATCGACCAAGCAGGAAGGCTGGTAGCCAAAGCGAGAGGTACCGCGACCATTCGCGTCAAGGCGAAGGGGAGGGTTGCCGAGTATCGGGTCGCGGTGAAGTAGCCCCCAACGCCGAGCATGTGAAAACCCGACAACTAGCAGCGATGACAACGTTCTTAGTTGTCGGGTTTTCACAGGCTCAGCCACTCAACGACTCGCTGCTCGGGACTGTCATCGTTGCCGCGCTGACGACTCGACCTGCAGCCGCCGGCTATCCCCACGCGGTGACGATCCCTGCCGGAGTGGCCGGACTCCCACGTTCCTCCGTTCTCAAGCCGACGGAGATCGCGACGGTCGATCGTGACCGCCTCGATGGGCCTCTTGGGTCGCTGCCGCCCGTCGTGGTGGGCGAAGTGGACCGGTGCCTGCGGTTCGCTCTGGGCCTGTAGCGACGAATAGCAGGACGGGCGGCGGTCCTCGAGCCCTAGAATGGCTCCGATGCTGGCCCGGCAACCGGAAGGAGACTGACCGTGGGCATGGAAGTCATGTGCTTCGACCTCGAAGGGGTTCTTGTCCCCGAGATCTGGATCAACGTCGCAGAAGAGACCGGCATCGAGGAACTGCGTCTGACCACCCGCGATGTGCCCGTCTACGACGACCTCATGGCCTACCGGTTGCGGATTCTCGACGAACACGGCCTCAAGATCTCCGATATTCAGCGGGTTATTGCCCGCCTGCGACCTCTGCCGGGAGCGCGTGAGTTCCTGGAGTGGGTGAAGGCGAACTTCCAGGTCGTGATCCTCTCCGACACCTTCTACGATTTCGCCGAGCCGTTGATGGTCCAGCTCGACCACCCCCTACTCTTCTGCCACAACCTCGAGATCGAGGCAAACGGCCGCATCGCCAACTGGGTGATCCGCCTGCCCCGCCACAAGATGGAGGCCGTCAAGTCCCTCCAGGGCCTGAACTACACCGTCTTCGCCGCCGGCGACTCCTACAACGACACCGACATGCTCCTGGCCGCTGACCAGGGATTCTTGTTCACCCCTCCTCAAAACGTCGTCGACGAGTTCCCGCAGCTCCCAGTCGTCACCACCTACGAGGACCTCAAAGCCGAACTAATCCGCGTCTCCTCAAGGGACCTGACTCCCTAGGGCCACGGTTGACCGTCGTGGCGAAGAAGCGGGTTGTTGTTGGGTAGTCGCCTCTCGCTCTGCCTCCTGCGCTGTCACGAGAAGGGTCGCCCTCTTGCATTAGTGGACACCTCGGGTGAGGGTGTGATATTTGTCACAGGGGCGGGACACGCGGACTTGGCGAAACGTTGTGAAATTGGTAACGAGTAATCCTGCCTTGTCTGACAGGGCACGTCAGTGTTGTCCCAGGTGAGGGATGGTTGCGGCGGGGTGGTCGGGTGAAAAGCGACGACGACCTCGCTATCGTGTGGCATGTCTCACGGTGCCGGATAGCGGGTGTTGGTATGATCTCGGCTAACGGAATTCGTTGGAGAGTACCGTTGCCGGTCCGCCCGAGAGGGAGGGCCACCTAACCTGACCCCGTACGTCCCCAATAAGTGAATCCCCCCCCGACCCCCAATGACGCAACAAAGAACGGACCACTTCAATGTCGCATGGTACCTATCACAACCGAGTCGCTTCATTTGCCGCGATCGCGGCCTTTTCCCTGATCGTTGGTGGTGGCTTGCTGCCGACTAATGCTGCTCACCCCCGGCACGATTCCGCCGCCGCGCAGTTCGCCGCGGCATCGTCAGCCCTGGTCGCGGTCGAGGGCACGGTCGTGGCGGTCGCTGGCCTGCCGGAGGATGCCCACCACCTCTTCATCGAGACCGCGCCGGGCCTGACCGTCCCTCTCGATCCCGACTCCCTGCCCGCGCCAATCGCGCCTGGTCAGAGTGTCGCCATCACCGTCGAGGTTCCCCGCTGGGTCGTCGCCGAGGCGCCAGTCCAGGTCCCCACGGCGGACGATGGCGGTCTCCCGCGCCTTCTCGACGCAACCGACGCCGCGGGGGAGGTGCTGCTCGCAACCGCTGTCGAACTCGGCGCAGCGCTTGACATCACGGAGCTGTCGGTGCTGGCGAACCCGGTACTGACCCCGTCAATCGCCGCCGCCCCGCATGTCGTCGACATCGCCTTCCTATCGAAGGACGGGCGCGGGAAGTTCTACGGCCCCTACGAGATCACCCTGCTGTTGGGCACGCTGTCGGACTGGTGGGCCCGGGAGACCAACGGGGAAATCCCCGCCTTCGAGTACTCCTACGCGGACGCCCGGGCCGCACAGTCCACGGTGCAGTGCAGCGTCGATCTGGAGCAGATCGCCCTTGTCGGCGCTGGACTGTTTGGCCACACAAGCTATGGCCCTTACACAGGTCCCGGTGCGCGTCGGCACCTGGTTGTCCTCTCGCCTGCTGACGAGCGGGGCGCTGGCTGCCCCGATAGCTACACCGGCGCCGCTTTCCTCGGATCGTCAGGTCTCGCCTCGGGCGGGGTTTCCCACATAATCACCTCGACCGCGGAATCCTCACGCGGGGCGCTGATCCATGAGATCGGCCACAACCTCTCGCTGCAACATGCGAGCGCGGGAACCTGTCCTGCCCGAGTGGTCGACGCTCCCCTGGAACCGGCTGGCCAGCCCTGCACGGCCGCCAGCAACTACGCGGACGACTTCAATATCGAGGGGGCGGCGGCCTCCTGGGGCACCACCGGTCTCAACGGGTTCCAAAAGACCAAGCTGGGGCTCTTGACCAAGGCATCCCCGCAGCTCAAGGTGATTGACACCGTGGGCTCCCAGGATGTGACCCTGCGCGATGTCTCCCGTGCCTCCGGCTCGGGGGTCGAGGCACTCCAGGTCGTCGAGACCGTGGGAGCTACGAAACGGGACTACTGGATCGAGTACAGCTCCGGAGGGGTTCACGTTCGCCGCGGCTACCGCGCTGAGGATCCCACGCTGCCCTACCCCGTCGGGAACGTAGCGGAGACGTGGGTACTCAGCCCGGAAGGCTCAGGTCCTTCCACAACGCAGCGGTTCACCGTCGGCCAGGGCTTCTCCTCCGACGGTGGCGGACTGAAGTTCCGGGTCGACCAAGTGACGTCAGACCAAGCGCGCGTCCATGTTGAACTGGGCGCTGCCCCGACGCCGTCGATCTCGTTGTCCCAGTCCTCCTGGTCGCCGGCCGGAGGGTCGTCGAACGTTCGCCTCACCGTGACGACCAACCAGTCGTGGTGGTCGGCCACCTCGGATGAGCCCTGGGTCACCGCCTTGCCCATCCACGGGGGCAATGGGGCAGAGTTGTCGCTGTCCGCCTCAGGGAACACGACGGGCGCGCCTCGGTCCGCGATCATTACGGTCGCCGCGGGCGGGGCGAGCGCGAGAGTCACGGTCACGCAGGCAGCCCAGGAGCCGAGCGTGTCGTTGGCATACTCCTCGTGGTGGCCTGGCGCGGAGGCATCGAGCAACGGTGTCAGAGTCTCGACGAACCAGGCGACGTGGTCAGCTTCATCGGATCAGTCGTGGATGACGATGTCGCCAGCAACGGGCGCGAACGGGGACATCATGTGGGTGTCGGTGACGCCCAACACCTCGACGACGGCTCGCTCGGGCACGGTGACCGTGGTCGTTGACGGCGCACGGGCCACGCTCCCGGTTACGCAGGAAGCCTTCCGGCCGAGCCTCAAACTCACGCCATCGTCCTGGTCAACGGGGGTGAACGCCGGCAGCACGGGCGTGATCGTCGAGACCAATCTGCCCTCGTGGTCGGCGTCGTCGAACCAGTCCTGGCTCACGGTCCTCTCGCCATCGGGCACCACCGGACAGACGATGACGGTCTGGGTTGACGCCAACACCTCGACCTTGGCGCGAACGGGAACGGTGAGTGTGACAGCCAACGGCACCTCGACGCTGCTCACGGTGACCCAGACGGGCGTGACCGAAAGCGTCTCGCTTTCGCCCTCGTGGTGGTCCGCGGGTGGGCAGGCGGGCAGCCAAACGGTCGTGGTCTCGACAAACCGGCCACTTTGGACGGCGTCGTCGAACCAGTCGTGGCTCACCCTCTCGCCCACCTTGGGCCTAAACGGGCAGACGATGACGCTCCAAGTCGCGGCGAATCTCTCGCCTTTCTCCCGCTCGGCTGTTGTGACGGTGGTGGCCGGCGGCGCGAAGTCAACTCTCGCCGTGGTGCAGGCGCCTGGGTCGGCGAGCGTGTCGCTGTCGCCGCCATCGTGGTCGCCCAGTGGAGAGTCGGACAGCACGCAGGTGTGGATCACGACGAACCAAGCCTCCTGGTCAGCGTCGTCGAACCAGTCCTGGCTCACCGCCACGCCTTCCTACGGCGCCAACGGGCAGGTCCTGTCGTTGTCAGTGTCTGCGAACCCCGTCGCCGCGCCCCGATCAGCCACGGTCACGGTCGTCGCGGGCGGTGCGAGTGCGACGGTGTCGGTGACGCAGGCGGCGGGAACACCGGTGGAGCCGAGTGTGCAGCTGCCCTTTGCGTCGTGGGAGGCACCGGCGACCCCGGAGAGCCTGGGCGTAGTGGTCTCGACAAACCAAGCCTCCTGGTCGGCGTCGTCGAACCAGTCCTGGCTCACCCTCTCGTCAGGAACAGGGCAAAGTGGGCAGACCCTGACCGTTTCGGTGCCGGCCAGCACGGTGAGTTCACCGCGGTCGGCGACCGTAACGGTCACGGCCGGCGGCGCTTCGGCTACGTTGTCGGTGGTTCAGGCGGGAATGGCGCCGAGCGTGACGCTGCCCTTCACCTCGTGGTGGTCGGGCACGGATGCGGCAAGCACGGGGGTGGTTGTCTCGACGAACCAGTCCTCGTGGTCGGCGTCGTCGAACCAGTCGTGGCTGACCGTATCTCCCTCGAACGGCGCAAACGGGGCGACGATGTGGGTGTACACGTCGGCGAACGCTTCAGGCCTGGCGCGCACTGCGACGGTAACCGTGACGGCGGGCGGGGCGACCGCGACCTTATCGGTGACCCAGGCGGCGGGGGCTTCGGTCTCCTTGTCGCAGTCCTTGTGGTCGCCGGGGACGAACGCGGCGAGCACCGGAGCGGTCGTCTCGACGAATCAGTCGTCCTGGTCGGCGTCGTCGAACCAGGCCTGGCTCTCCGTCGCGCCTTCCACCGGCCCCAACGGAGGGACGCTGACGGTCGCGGTGTCGGAGAACACCTCGACCTCGGCGCGCTCGGGAACCGTGACGGTGCGCGCGGGGGGAGCCCTAGCCACGTTGTCGGTGACGCAGGCGGTTCCGTCGTCCTGCACCTCCTTCGCCTCGGCGTGCTCGTGGAACCTGTCTCCGGTCGTCGTCTCGCCCGCGGGGGCGACGTTCCACTACCTGAAGTTCACCGCGCCCGTGTCTGGCGTCTATACCTTTGAGTCCTCGGGGCGTGGGGTGAACAGCGATCCCTACGGTGCGTTGTATGCCGCGGACCAAAGCCAAATCACCTACAACGACGATGGCGCGGGGAACCTCGAGTTCAGGATCACGGCCCCGCTGATCGCAGGTCAGGTCTATTACCTGGCGGCCCGGCACTACTCGAGCATTCGGGAAGGATCGTTCACGGTCAGCGCCCAGGTCCCGGGCAGCTGAGGCATCCCGACGCCAGGACCGGCGCACAGCCCCTCACAACTCAAGCGCAGTCCCCCCCAGATGGCACGCCGCCACGGCTGCCACCATCTCGCCGGCCTGTGACGGCCCCAAACCCCGCCACAGGGCGGCGAGCAGACCTGCGGTCGCCGCGTCCCCCGCACCCAGCGTGGTCACGAGGTCCACTACCTCGCGCGCCGGCACGGACAACCGGGCCCCCGCCCACTGATCGGCGAGCGAGGCGAGGAGATCTCCAGCGCGCCGTAACCGGGCGCCATCGGCCGCCGCGAAGCAAAGACCTTGGGCTCCATTGGTGACCATTGCCAGCGCAAAACCATCGTTGATCAGCCGCTCTGCTAGGTCAGCCGGTGACGCCGTCGCGTCCCCAAGCAGGGAGGCGAGGTCATCGCGCGAGGGTGAGATGACGGAGGTCACGGGGCCAAGCCGCGCCAACCAGGCCGGCCAGGCAACTCCCGTCCCCTCCGTCACTGCCAAGTCCAGGGAGGTCGTGATCCCGGCGTCGAGCGCTCGGGTGAAGAGACGATGAAGGTGAGCGCCGTCATCGTGCGTACAAGCAGGCATCAGGGGCGGGTATCCCACGTGGAGGAGGCGGGCGTCGGTGAGGTCCACTGTGGCGGGGTCGAAGCGGGTGTTGGCGCCGGCGTGATGCCAGATGGTGCGATCACGCCCAGGCGGCTCGATGATGATGGAGTAGGAGGTCGCCTCCCCAGGCAACGGGCGAATGTGGTGCGCGGCGGCGGGGATCTCGCGGGCCAGTTCGAGGGCGGCACGCCCCAGCCAATCGTCGCCCACTCCGCCCTGGAGCGCGACGGGAATCCCGAGCTTCGATGCCACCCTGCCCGTGTTGGCGACGCATCCGCCCAGGTGAACGGCGAGTGCGCCGACTTCGCTGAGGTCCCCCGGGAGGATGAGCGGGACGCGCCCCAAGGCGGGGAACAGGTCGACGCAGATGTGGCCGGCGATGACGGCGTGGCGGGCCATGACGCTCCTTTCGCGAGCAGACGCACCTACTACGATGGCACCAGATAGGCCGAAAGCCCCGGAAGGCAACGCTCATGCTCGTCAATCTCACCGACATTTGGGCCGAGGCGACGGGAGCCATCGCCTGCATCAACACCCCGCATGAGGACATTGTGCGCGCGGTGGTCGGGGCGGCGGAGGATCTCGGCGCTCCCGTCATCATCGCTCACGCCGAGGCGCACGATGACGCCGCTCCCCTCGAGCGGATCGGTCCGGTCATGATCCAGGCGGCTAGGCAGGCGAGCGTCCCGGTCTGCGTCCACCTTGACCACGCGCTGACCAGGAGTTTTGTCCTGCGCGGCATACGGGAGGGTTTCACCTCGCTCATGTGGGACTGCTCGACGCTGCCGTTCGAGGAGAACGCGTCGCGGCTGCGGAGCCTCGTGGATGCGGTTCACCCTCTCGGCATCACCGTCGAAGGCGAGATCGGTGTCATGCCCTCTGGTGCTGCGGACACCCACGGCGGCGGGTCTAGTGCCGAGGCTTTCACAACGCCGGAAGACGCGGCGCGGTTCGCTGATGAGACCCAGGTCGATGCGCTCGCGGTGTGCTTTGGCTCGGCCCACGGCATCTACGCCACGACCCCCCACCTGGACCTCGACGTGTTGCGGTCCATCCGCGCCGCCGTCCGTCCCGAGACCGGCCTCGTGATGCACGGCTCCTCTGGCCTCAGCGACGCGGCGCTGCGATCCGCCGCTGACGCCGGCTGCGCCAAGATCAACTACTACACCTACCTCGCCACTGAGGCCTCCGACACCGCCGCCCAGATCGTCGCGGATTCCCCCACCCCGGTCTGCTACCACGACCTCGCGCAGGCCGTCTCCGCCCGCATGCAGGCCCACGTCCGCCACCTTCTGTCGGTCCTGGCGTGACAAACGCCCAGGAGCCGGCAACATAGAGAATGTGAGCACCACTCCTGCGGATCGCGCCGCGCGCCTGACGCAGCTGTGGGTTGACCACCAGCCCGCCATCGCTGCCTTCGCGCGCCGCCGAGTCGATGCCGCGACGGCCGATGACGTCGTCTCCGAGGTCTTCATCGTCGCCTGGCGTCGGCTAGACGAGGTGCCGCGCGATGAGAGGGCGTGGTTGATTGGCGTCGCCCGCAATGTCGTGATGACGCAGCAGCGCGGCTCCCAACGCGCGTTATCCCTGGTCAGCCGTGTTGCCGCCCAGCCTAGGGCCCAGTTAGTTGCTGAGGATGACGAGGGGGCAGAGCGCGTTGACCTCGCCCGGGCGTGGTCCCAGCTCGCCGAGCCCGACCGAGAGCTCCTTGCCTTGACGGCGTGGGACGGCCTGTCCGTCGCCCAGGCCGCCAGCGTGCTCTGCATCCCACGCACCACCTGCGCCATGCGTCTCCTGCGCGCCCGCCGACGCTTCGCCACCCTCGCGGACGATGACGGCCCTCGCCCATCTTTTGTCCCTCCCACGAAAGGACCGTGACCATGTCTGTTACCCGACGAATCCGTCTTCTTGACCCCGAGCGAGGACGCCGTGCACCTGGCGCGACCCCCTCCGATCCAGCCCTACTGGCGATCATCGGAACGGAGCCCACTGCGCCGGAGGCCGGTGCGCCTGTTTTTGCTCCGCGCCGTCCCCGCCGATCCGGCACGATGCGGCTGGCCGGGGCGCTCGCGACACTCGCGATGGCGGGGGGCGCCATCGGCCTCATGCTGGCTGGGGGAGACGACGGGGGGCCGAGGCTGTTGTCGGGGGGAGGACCCCCGGTACCACAACCTGTCGACACCATCCAGCCCCCACCCAATCCGACTCCTGGGCCGCCCACCGACATGGCCCTGGAGCCCACGTGGATCACCCCGACACCAGTCCCCACCCCTCGGCTGATTGACGAGGAAGGCGCTGTCGTGGCCCTGGAGGCGGCGAGGGCGGAATACGTGACGCCTGAGCGATGCGCCCGGCAGATGAGCCAGAACATCCTCGCGGACGGAAAGGCTCCTCTTCCCGATCCCGTCGTGACCGTCCTGACAACGGCGGGTGAGAAGTTCTCTATCTCCGTCGCGACGTCCGGCAAGCAGTACCGCTACTGCTTTGGGGAGAGCGAGCTCTCGGGGCGCCTCCTCACTGGAATGGCGGAAGAAGGCCTGGTGGACGGCTCCCTCGGTGAGGGTGAGGTCTCCGTTGAGGTGGCCCGCGACGGGGCAGCCGCTGAGTTCATGAGTGGCTACCCGGTCGCCACGGCAGTGGTGGGGCGAGTGGGTCCCGGAGTTGAGAGGATCTACGCGGCCACGTTGGAGGGGCCGACCCACGAGGCGACGATCGACGGCGGGTGGTGGGGGCTATGGATTCCGGCTGAGCAGGCGCTGGAGTCGATCAACTGGGAGGTTGAGGGTGGTGAGAGTAGGACCACTGCGGTCAGTGTGCCGCTGAGGCCCGTGTATGCCTGGGAGGGGAAGATCGCCCGGCCTCCGGAGAATTGGGAAGGCAAGTGGGTCTGCTATCAGTCAGAAGGCCCAGACTGCATTATCCCGACGCTCGAGCCGGCGCCGCGCGACCCCGCGAGGAACCAGGGTGCGGAGTGGATCGAGAGCTTCGACCTTGAACTCGCCCTCGCCGATGCCGACGAGCGCTGGGACTGGGCGCTGGGAACGGCGGAGGGGAACTACCAATACGACATCAACGACGGCGAAAGCGCCTACGGCGGGCTCGGGGTCTTCGATCCCAACACCACCGGGCCCACCATCGAAGAAGCCCGATTCGCGGTAGCGACCGAGGACACATCAGTTGGCCGGTTCCTCCAAGGCGCCAACCGAAGCGCCATCGTAGGGCGCACCGGGAACGGCGATCTGCTGGCTGTCACCACCACCCTGCGCGACGGCACCGTGGTCACAGCGACCGTTGACGGCGGGTGGTGGATGATTCTGCCCCTCGCCGAGTCTCACCACCCGGTCCTCACCTTCACCTGGCGAGACGGCTCCACCACGAGCGAGACTATCGACCTCGTCGACTCCTGGGACCAGGACAACCCGACCCGCTACGCCCCCCAGGAGTACTCCGCCCGCGAGATCAGCCCCTAGGGCTCCTCTTCCCGTCGACTCATGGGACGAGCGCGACCCAACCCGCTACGCCCCGCCAGGAGCACCCCGCTCGCGAGGCAAGCCCTTGGACGGACCCAGCTCCCGCCATCGTGCGATGTGGTGGTGGTACACTGCGCAGGTGAGCACGACGTTACATAGGATTCAGGTGACCCAGACGGCGGAGGTTGGGCGAGCCCTGGCGATCGGCCGGAGTCTGTGGCCAGGCCTTCCGGCGAGCCAGGTGGCGGCCCGTCTCATTGACGAAGGCGCTCGCTCCCTAGGCCGCGCCGAGACCGCCCGCCGTGCCGAGCGCAAAGAGGCTTTGCGGCGGACGGCTGGTCTTTTCTCTGGGGCCTACCCGGAGGGCTACCTCGCCGAGCTGCGCGAAGACTGGCCGACATGATCGTCCTGGACGCCAGCGTTCTGATCTCCCACCTCGAGGCTGGCCACACACACGCCGAACGAACCCGAGTTGTCCTTGACACCGCAGAAGATCTGATCATCCATCCCATCACTCTCGCCGAATGCCTGGTCGGACCGGCGCGACAGGGTAACGGGGAGGCCTTTCGAGGGGCAATCTCGCAGATTGGCGTGGTGACCTGGCGGCCGGACGACGAGCAGCCCTACCGGTTGGCCCAGCTGCGTGCTTCGACCGGATTGCGCCTGCCCGATTGTTGCGTCATTGACACCGCGATCCAGCTCAGGGCAAGCCTGGCGAGCTTTGGCGCGCGACTGGCGAAAACCGCGGGAGACCTGGGGTTAGTCGTCCATGGGCTGACTGCTTAGGACTTCACTAGGTCACGATTGGGACGTCCAGGAGCTTGGCGGCCTCATCAATCCCGCCGGCGAGGGTGACGTTTGTGAATCCCGAGGACTCCATCTGGGCGACAGCCATCGCGGCGCGGGCACCTGCGCGGCAGTAGACGAAGTAATGAGTGTCTCGCGGGAGAGCTTCGATCTGGGGCTCGAAGTCAGAGGCCCGGATATCGATGTTGATGGCACCCTCAAGGTGCCCTTCGGCGAACTCGTCGGGCGCGCGCACATCGAGAATCGTGGCGTCGGAGGTATCGACGCCGTCGGCGGGCGCTGGCTTCGGCGACCCACATCCCGACAGGGCAAAGCTCCCCGCCAGAAGCGCTGGTACGAGCGTCAGCAGGATTCCCACGCTGCGCGACATCGTTCGGTGTTTGTCCATGAGCGAGAGGCTACCGTCGGAATGTCACCAAGACCGCAGGCGTCCAGAAACGTCCCACAAACGCTGTCGGTGCCAGTGGATTTGGCGGTTTCGGGCGCTCACGGCAGGATGTGTGGGGACGGGGCACGACCATCAGAGGGGACTGATCAATGACCAATTCGCGAATCATCTCTGCATCTCGGACCGGGCCAGCGCATTGTGGTGTCCTTGCCGCGGCCGTTGCTGGCGCCCTGGTGATGGGCGTCGTGGTGGCACCACCGGCCGGTGCCGTGTCCGCCGCCTCGGTGACTGCCTCGGCGAGCCAGCCGTCTGCGAAGGCACGCGCACCCAAGATCGTCAAGAAGAGGGTCTCGGGCACGACCACGGGTCAGGGCAAGGTGAAGTACAGCTTCGTCAAGCCCATCCTCAAGGGATCAACGGCCAAGAACCGAAAGGCCTTCAACACCCGGGTTGACAAGACGCTCGCCAAGCTCTTGTCCGGTTGGGTCAAGGCGGAGCGGCGCAACCCGACCCGGTGCTCGGACGCGAAGTACCTGCCCCAGGTGGCGAGCCTGCGGACCACGCGCGCCGACGCTGCCATCTACCAGGGGCGCTACGCCTCCGTGGGACTGTCGCTCGATGGCGGTGTGTCCTGCGATCCGGCGGCCTACACGACAATCCGGTCCTTCACCATTGACCTCACGACAGGCAAGGCTGTCTCCCTGGACAAGGTGGTCGCCAACCCCTTCAAGGTGCTCGACTGGGCGGTCGTCGCCCGGCTCACTGAGGACGAGCGAGACAATGCGTGGAGGCCGCGCGGGTCAGGCACCGGAGCGCTGTACAAATGGGCAGGCTGGTCGGTGTCGAATGACGGCTTGCGCCTCTACTGGGATGGCCCGGACGACCACTGGGAGGGAAAGAACGTCTTCGTCCCATGGTCCGCGATCCCTCGGCCAAGCGAGGCCACCGGCAAGGTCCAAACGGCAAAGTGGATCCTGCGGTCGGTGGGCGGGACCTGCCCCCTGGGCAACGACAAGCCGAGCGCTGACGGCGTCTGCGCCACCGTCACCCTCAGGGCGAAGGGCAACGCTGTCGAGTTCTCCGGTGGCATCCTCCAGCCCTCCGATTGGGTAGGAGTCCGGCGAGCCTCCAACGCCGTCGTAACCCCAACCTTCCGAGGAACCGGCCACCCCTGGCAGACCCTGCACTTCTCCGACCCCGCAGTCCTCTCCCTCCCAGACACCTTCGGCCCCGAATGGGAAAAGCAGTAGCAGGAAGCGTCCCCGCCAGCAGCGCGACAGCGGTGGCAGTGTCCCGCCGTCCCACCCCCACCCGGACCAGGGAGTGGTTTCGTTGGTTTTGCAGGGGTCAAATTCAACGAATCCACTCCCCAGTTCGCGTCGGCGTGCCGTGCTGAGGGATCTCACTCGTTATGGGGTAGAGTGGGTGGGAAGTAGGAAGTGGGAACGCAACAAGGAGCTGGCATGACAACGATGCTGAGACCGAAGAACCAGGTGACACTTCCCACCTCGTTGACGCAGGAGCTTGGGTGGAAGGTGGGTGACCGACTCGACGTCGTCCGCGAGAACGACCGCCTCGTGGTGATCGCGCAGCCCCTTGCCTGCGTCCCGGCGACTCGCACGTGGGCCGAGTTTGTGGACTCTGGCCCGCGCTTGGCGCTGGCTGAGGGCACGACCGTGGCGGAACTCCTCGCCGCTGATCGCGAGGAGTGAGCGATGATAGCGCCCGGGATCATCTACCTCGACACCTCCGCCGTCGCGAGCGTCCTGTTTCGGGAGCCCGCTGGAGAGGCTATGGGGGCCGTTCTGCGGGAGTGTGAGTTGGAGGGTGCGGAGGTTGCCAGCTCGCAGATTCTCCGAGTCGAACTCCACAGGGCCGCTCTGAGGAACGCGCTGCAAGCCGGCAAGGATGACTACAATCGCGACTCCGTGGAGCGCGCGCTCGCATCGATCACCCTGTATGAGATCAATCATCGCGTGCTCGATACCGCGATCTCCCTGCGGCCCTACCTTGGGAGTCTCGACTCGATCCACGTGGCGACGGCCATGATGCTGGGCCCGGCGGTTGTTCGTTTCGCATCTCTGGACCTCGCGCAGTGCGAGGTGGCAAGCGTCAACGGCCTGGAGACTATCCCAACGCCAGGCTGGTGATCATACCGTTTGCGGGCTTGGCGGTGCCTCTAGAAACGTGACCGGGGCTAGTTCGATGTGGCGGCCAGCGATCACCTGGCCTTCGTCGCCACTGATAAGGCGCTTGTAGTCTGCGGTCCGAGAGGTGACGACAAACTGTGCTTCCTTGTCCTCGTTGAGCGCACGAATGACCGCCGTCGAATCCTCGGCCGGCATCTCGCCGAGTCCGTCGAGGATGGGAAGGATTCGCCGCTCTTCGACGAGGCGAGCAACCACCTCGGGCTTGCTCCTGGCGTTCTTGCCGACCTGGTTGGCAAGCCAGGACCGGAAGTGCTCGGTCACTGCGGTGTCGCCACCCTGTTCCAGGTCGACGTCAGGATGGTAGCTGGTCAGCGGGACCCAGACAGGGACCTGCTGGGGCCGCTCTCCCGGACTGGTCGGATCTGCGAGGAGGTCGAGCAACAAGTACGAAGCCGTAACAGTCTTACCTGAACCGGGTTCGCCCACGATCACAAGACGCTGGTCTTTCAGACTTCGGAAGTAGTCGCCGATGGTGGCGAGCGTGCCCTCGACCTTCTGGCCGCCCTGATGCCCGCGCAGCAGAATCCCCTCCGCGTCCGGGGGAAGAACACCTCGTCCCGGAGGGCCGAACCCCACATCCGCTACCTGGGCAAGGTGGCCGCGCCTGCGCGTGAACCGCGTCGAAGACTCAAGGAAACGTGCTCTATCACGTCTACCCATCCGGCGTAGCGTGGTCAACGCTGCCTCAGGAGACTGAGACACCTGACTGGTACGCAGCCTCCCGAGAGCGATCACGGCGCCGAGCAGCGTCAGAGGAACAGTGATCAGGGCAGTCGGATCAGAGTCTGGCCATATCCTTCTGCCAAAGAACAGCCCTCCAGCGGAGCACGCCACGACAGCCACCGCTGACAGTACCCATTCACGCTTTCTCACGAGGCGATGTTAGCGGTCGTCATGATGGGACGGCCCATCGACGACGCCGACCAGGTCGATCCCGCGATCATCCCGCGTTCCCGCCTGCCGTCGGGCTACCAGCGTTGGGACGCTACTCCGGGGATTCGGAAGCGCAGTCGGGCTATCCATACTCCGAGGTGCACAGCCAGTGACGCCCATCCCAGCAGGCGCAGTGCCCCGGTGTCGGCGGCGCGTCTGAGTCGCCCCCGTCGGGTCGCCGCGTATGTCCCCAGGGCCACCCAGGGGAGCCAAAACAGAGGGTGCCAGTGCAGAGCCCGACGGGCATCACCACGCGCCAACGCCAGATGTGCCCGCATCATGCCGCAGCCGGGGCAGGGCACGCCCGTTATTGCCTTGAACAGGCAGAGGGTCACTGCGGCGGTCGCAGGGAGTTCAGGTGCATCGAGAGGTTGTTGTACAGGGGTGCCCCTGTTACGCCGGCGATCCTCACGGCGGTTCCGCCCTCGACCTCCCACACCTGGATTGTGCAGGTCTCGGTCTGCCGGCAGAGCAGGGCCAGGAGCCCGAGCAGGAAACACAGCGCGCCAATGACGGCGACGACAATGGCCCACTGGGGAACGAATCGGCGGGTGATGTTGATCGTGGACTGTCCGTCACCTGCCACTTCGAAGCCGTCGAAGTAACCGCCGGCCTGCCCGGTGACGGCGGCCATGAGGCGTTGGTAGGTTTCGGCGCGCGATGCGGGGACAGTGGTGTCCTGGGAGACAGCGACTCCGGGGTCTGCCACAGTGGTTCCTTTCTGGGAGGGTTTTCGTCCCCAGCCTAGCGCCCGGCGGCGCCCCCGTCGCCGACCTCCCACAGGGCTGAGATGGGCATGGCCTTGAGCTTGTCTCCGAAGCTGAGGGTCTCGGGGCCCGTGTAAAGGACGACGCCGGCGAGGAAGTCGTCGCCGAGACGGCGGGCCAGGTGGCTGAGGCCGCGGAAGTCGTCGCCGCGCACGGTCGAGGAGGGCGACGGTGCTGGTGAAAGCGATGTCAAGCACGGGGCGCGGGCCTCGAAGACTGGACGATGGCCGCAAGGTTGCCTGGACTTTGGCCGCAAGGGTGCCTGGACGTTGGCCGCATGGTTGCCTGGACTTTGGCCGCAAGGGTGCCTGGACTTTGGCCGCGTGTCGGCGCGCCACGACCATTCTCTTGTTGCGGGCTCCCGGAAGTGCGACTCCTTGGCCGCTACGATTTTTTCTGCGAGGAATGCGCGAACGTCGGAGTCTCCTGAGTGGTCCCACCCCAGGTCGGCGTCTCGGTGGCTGCCAGGTCCGCCGGAGGTCCATGCCCTTCCGGCCCAACGCCGCCGAGGCGCCCCGACCTGTCGCCCCAGAACCGCTAATCCAGCCCTCTAGGGAATGATCGACAAGAAGATGAAGGTCGCTAGCAACACCAGGTGAAGGGCGCCGTGGAGCGTTTTGGCTCGCCCGGGAACCACGGTCAGCACGGAGACGATGGCGGAGGTCATCAGGAGCGTGATGTGCGTCGGCTCTAGCCCAAGCCTCAGGGGGCCGGGAAGCCAAATCGAGGCGATGGTCAGGGTCGGGATGGTGAGGCCGATGGAGGCCATGGCAGATCCGTAGCCGAGGTTCAGGGCGATCTGGGTGCGGTTCTGGGCAGCAGCTCTCACGGCGGCAATGGACTCTGGCATGAGGACGACCAGGGCGAGGACCACGCCGACAAAGGATGGAGGGAAACCCAGCCAATTGACGCCCGCTTCTATCGCGGGGGATTCGACCTTGGCGAGCCCCACGACCGCGACCAGCGACACCGGGAGCAGGATCAGGCTCACCACGGTCGCGTGCCAGGTGGGCTGACAGGCGTGAGGGCCGTCATCGTCCATATTTGCGGTCTGGGGGGTGGGGAGGAAGAAGTCGCGATGGCGCACGGTCTGCGTGACAACGAAGGCTGCGTAGAGGACGAGGGAGGCGACGGCAGCGAAGGCCAGCTGCCCGGAGGCGAAGATCGGGCCGGGGTGGGAGGTGGTGAACTGGGGGAGGATGAGGGTCAGCGAGGCAAGGGCGATGACGGTGCCAAGGGCCGAGCCGGCGCCTTCGGGGTTGAAGACGGCGAGGCGGTACTTGGCGGCGGCTGTCAAGAGCGAAAGACCCACGATGCCATTCATCGTGATCATGACGGCGGCGAAGACGGTGTCTCGGGCGAGAGTCGAGGTGTCGCCCTTGCCGGAGACCATGAGCGTGACGATTAGGCCCACCTCGATCACGGTGACGGCCACCGCGAGGATAAGCGAACCGAAGGGTTCGCCGACGCGATGGGCGATCACCTCGGCGTGGTTGACGGCAGCCAAGACGGCTCCCACCAGGAAGATTGCCTCGATAAGGAGGATCGGCGGGGCGAGGTTCTTGCCCCAGGAGGGAAGCAGGGCAGCAAAGCCGAGGGCGGGCGCGAGCGTAGTCCAGCGCAACAGGGTGCGCGGCGGAGCCCCAACCGTCATGGGTGACACTCTAATCCGGTGGGACGCCATCGTGCGCAGTGCGGGGGAAGCGGGAGGGGCGGCGGGGCGCGGAAGGGCCGCCATCGTGCGCAGCGCGCCGTGCGCGGGTGTGGACGCCGGGCACACGGGCCAGCCGAACCGACTACGATGTCCCCAACCAGGTCACAGGAGACGTCGAAAGGTTGGCCTCATGGCAAAGGTGGCGTACTACTCAGGCGAGACATTTCCGCTGGAGATGCACAAGGTTCGGATCATTCAGAAGCTGACGCTCCTGCCGGTCGAGGAGCGGCTGCGGGCGATCGAAGGGGCAGGGTACAACACGTTCCTGCTGGAAAACAGGGATGTCTTCCTCGACATGCTGACCGACAGTGGCGTGAACGCGATGTCGGATCGGCAGCAGGCGGCCATGCTCGTGGCCGACGATGCCTACGCCGGCTCGGAGACCTTCACGCGGCTCCACGACAAGCTGCGCGAGATCTTCGCGATGGAGTACTTCCTGCCCACCCACCAGGGGCGCGCGGCGGAGCACATCCTCAGCCGGGTCTACGTGCGGCCCGGGTCGGTCGTCCCGATGAACTACCACTTCACGACGATGAAGGCGCACATCACGGCGGTGGGCGGCGAGGTCGTCGAGCTGGTGGGGGAGGAGGGCGTCGCTGTCACGAGCTCCCACCCGTTCAAGGGCAACGTCAATGTCAACCAGGTTCGGGAGATCATTGACGAGCGCGGGGCAGAGAACATCGCCTTCTTCCGGATGGAGGCGGGGACCAACCTGATCGGCGGCCAGCCCTTCTCGCTGGAGAACCTGCGCGCCGTCTCTGACCTGTGCCGCAGCGCGGGGGTCTACCTCGTGCTCGACGCCTCGCTCCTGGCCGACAACCTCCACTTCATCAAGGTTCGCGAGCCCGGCTGCGAGGACTGGTCCGTGGCGAAGATCTGCTTGGAGATGGCCAAGTGCTCGGACATCATCTACTTCTCGGCCCGCAAACTCGGCTTTGGCCGCGGCGGCGGGATCGTGACGAACAACCCCGACATCTACACTGACCTGCGGTCTTTGGTCCCGATGTATGAGGGCTTCCTCACCTACGGCGGCATGAGCGTCCGCGAGATGGAGGCGATCACCGTTGGCCTCGACGAGACCCTCGACGAGGACATGATCAACCAGGGTCCGCTCTTCATCGAGCACTTTGTCCACGAGATGGAGCGCCGGGGCATTCCCGTCATCACCCCGCCCGGCGGCCTGGGCGCGCACATCGACGCCAAGGGCTTCCTCGACCACGTTGACCAGCGGCAATACCCCTCTGGCGCGCTGGCTTCCGCCGTGTACCTCGCCTCCGGGGTCCGCGGCATGGAGCGGGGGACGATGTCGGAGCAGCGGGAACCCGACGGGACGGAGCCCTTGTCGCACATGGAGTTGCTCCGGCTCGCCTTGCCGAGGCGGGTCTTCACCCTCTCGCAGGTCCAGTACGCGATCGACCGGATCCACTGGCTCTACGACCGCCGCCGAATCGTCGGTGGCCTGGAGTGGGTCGAGGAGCCCGAGATCCTGCGCTTCTTCTACGGCCGGCTGCGCCCCGTGGGCGATTGGCAACACGCCCTCGTCGACAAGTTCCGCGAAGACTTCGGCGACAGCCTGTAGGTCAGCGCCCCGCGCAGCGTGGGCACAGGCCGGTGATCTCGACCGTGTGGTCGGCTTCGGCGAAGCCGTGCTCGCGCGCCGTCGCTGCCGCCCAGGCTTCGACGCCTGAGCCCGTGACATCGACCGCCAGTCCGCACATGCGGCAGGTCAGGTGGTGGTGGTGCCCGTCGGCCCCGCAGAGTCGGTAGGCCGTCTCGCCCCCCGCCGCGCGCACGCGGTCCACGACCCCCTCCTCGGCCAGCCGCTGCAGCACGCGGTACACGGTCGCCAAGCCGATTCCGTCCCCCCGAGCCCGCAGCTCACCATGGAGCGCCTGTGCAGATCGGAAGCCTCCCGCAGCACTCAATCCGCGCACGATGGCGGCCCTTTGCCGGGTCTGTCGCGTCACCGGGGCGCTCTTCTCACTCTTCGCCGTGCTCACCTGCGTACTCCTGAACTCGCCGTCCACCGCGCAGGCGCCGTACCACGGGTCGCAGTCCCGCGACCAGCGCATACGTTCCCACTGCGAACACGACGATTGTCGCCCCCGGGGGTAGGTCCACGTAGTACGTCACCCCCAGCCCGACCACGCTCACCGCCACCCCCAGCGTGGATGCGATCCCGACCGTCTGGGCAAAAGACCGTGCCATGAGCTGGGCGATCGCCACGGGCACGATCATCAGAGCCGAGACCAGCAACAGCCCCACGACCCTCATCGCCGTCGTCACGGTCAGCGCCGCCATCGCCGCGACCACGGTCGACAGGAACCTCACAGGCAACCCCGACGCGCGGGCATGATCCTCATCATCGGAGACCGCGAACAGGACCCGCCCCAAGAGCCCCGCCGACACCAGCACCAGCCCCGCTAGCACCGCGGTCACCACGACATCCGACCACGACACCGTGGCAACCGACCCGAAGAGGTAGGCGACCAGGTTCGCGCTCGTCCCTCCCGCTGCCTTGATGAGCACCGCCCCGGTGGCGATCCCCCCGTAAAACAGCAGCGCAAGCGCGATATCGGAGGAGGCGCGTGTTCCCCGCCCCCGCACCGCCTCGATCGCGACCGCCCCTCCCAGCGCCGCGACTACCGCCCCAGGTACGGCGAGCGCGTCGCTGGGAACCACACCAAAGGCGGTCCCGATGAGCCAGCCGAGCGCCACGCCCGTCAGAGCCACATGTCCGATCCCGTCCCCCAGCAGGGCGAGCCGCCGCTGGACAAGGAACGTTCCCACGACCGGAGCCGTCCCCCCCACCATCACGGCCGCCAGCACCGCGCGCATCATCAAAGGATCGCTAAACACCGCTGACGCTCCCGAGACTGAGGTGGGGGACGGCATCGTCCGTGGGGTGGGTGTGGTGGGGGACGCCCGGGTGGGTGTGGTGGGGGAGGGTCGGCGGGTCGCCCTCGCTCAGCTCCACTTCTCCATGACGGACGATGGCGGCCCTCGTGATCAGCGGAGAAAAGTGCCCGAGCTCGTGGAGGACCACGATCGCTGCCATGCCAGCATCGCGCCTCTGAATGAGGGTGCGGACGACGAGCTCCTGGGCTTCGGTGTCGAGGCCGGTCGCGGGCTCGTCGAGGAGGCAGAGGGTCGGGTTCCCGACGAGGGCTCGGGCGAGGAGGACCCGCTGTTGCTGACCGCCGGACAGAGTCGCGACGGGAGTCCGGGCGTGGTCCGAGAGCCCGACGTCGGCGAGGGCAGCGGCGACGCGGTGACGTGCTCTGTGCGGGAGCCGCCATCGTCCGCCGGCTAGGAGGCCGGTCGCGACGACTTCGGAGGCCGAGGTGGGGACGCCGGAGGTGGCGGCGTGTCGCTGGGGGACGTAGCCGACCTGCTCCCACGGGACATGGCGGCCCAGCGGCTGGCCGAGGAGGTGGACGGAGCCGTGGGCGAGGGGGACGATTCCCAGGGCCGCTTGGAGGAGGGTGGATTTCCCGGAGCCGTTGGCTCCCAGCAGGGCTAGCACCTCCCCGGGGGCAAGCGAGAGGGTCACGTGGTGGAGGACCGGGCCTCGGTCCCGGTGGACGTGGATGTCGTCGAGCGCGAGGGCGTACTTGGTCATGGCGTCCCTTGGCAGGCGTTGGCGGCGCTGAGGGCGGCGGCGTTGGCTCTCATCCGGTCGAGGTAGTCGCCACCACCAAACTCCATCGGGTCAATGGCGGCAACCTCAAGCCCTCCGGCGAGCTCGGCGACCGCTCGGGCGCTCGCGTCGGAACCGCTGGCCTCGTAGAACACGGTCGTGACTCCCGCCTCGCGGGCTTGGCTGGCCACCTCGCGGAGGCGTGCGGGGGAGGGCTCGGCCTCGGGGTCAATCCCAGCGATCGAGATCTGAGTGAGCCCGTAGCGAGAGGCGAAGGAGGAGAAGGCGTCGTGGTCGGTGACGAAGGTCGTGATGTCGCAGCCGGCGAGCGTGTGGGAGATCTCCTGGTCAAGGGCAACCAGGCGAGTTACGAGCGCTTCTTGGCGCTCGCGATAGGCGCTTTCACGGTCGGGGTCCGCCTCGGCCAGGGCGTCGCCGAGGGCGGTGACCAGGGGCAACAGGGCTATTGGGTCGAGCCAGAGGTGCGGATTGGTGGGGGTGCCCGGTGTCAGAGCGGCGAGGTCAACGACTCTTGCGGGACGGGCCTCGGCGACCGCTTGGTCCACGGCGGGCTGGAAACCGCCGACGATCACAACGATGTCGGCGACGCCCAGCCAAGCGACCCCAGCAGGGGAGAGTTCGAGGTCGTGGGGCTCGGCGCTGGTCGCCGTCAGGTTATCCACGTCGGCATCGGGGGTCGCCACCTGGATCGCGACCCAGTCCATCGCCCAGAAGGTGGTGACCACGAGCGGCCAGCCGTCTTGGCGAAGGTCCGAGCACCCAGGGGTCAGGGTGAGGACGATGGCGAGGGCCGCCATCGTGCGCCATGGTGGACTCTTCATGGGAATGATTCTCACTTAGGTGGGGCGGTGGAGTCAAGCGGTAGGCTTGTCCCCGCTCAAACAAGCCCGCTACGAAGGACCACGCCATGGCAAAAGCGACATCCCGCCTCGACTCCGTAATCTCCCTGGCCAAGCGCCGGGGGTTTGTCTTCCCCTGCGGGGAGATCTACGGGGGGACGCGATCAGCCTGGGACTACGGGCCGCTCGGGGTCGAGTTCAAGGACAACATCAGGCGGGCCTGGTGGGCGGCGATGGTCACTGGGCGGGACGACATCGTCGGCCTTGACTCCTCGGTGATCCTGCCGCGCCAAGTGTGGGAGGCCTCGGGACATGTCGCGGTCTTCAGCGATCCACTCGTCGAATGCACGGCCTGCCACAAGAGGTTCCGCGAGGACACACTCATCGAGGAGTTCACTGAGCGCAAGGGACGCGAACCCGAGGGAGGGCTGGCAGGGGTGCCGTGCCCCGAATGCGGGACGCGGGGGCAGTTCACCGATCCGCGGCAGTTCTCTGGGCTGCTGCGCACCTTCCTGGGGCCCGTCGAGGATGAGGCGGGACTGCACTACCTGCGCCCGGAGACTGCCCAGGGAATCTTCGTCAACTTCGCCAACGTTGTGCAGACTACGCGTAAAAAGCCGCCGTTCGGGATCGGGCAGATCGGCAAGTCTTTCCGCAACGAGATCACCCCAGGGAACTTCATTTTCCGCACTCGGGAGTTCGAGCAGATGGAAATGGAGTTCTTTGTTCCTCCGGGAACGGATGAGGAATGGCATCAGTACTGGATCGACACCCGACTGGACTGGTACGTCGACTTGGGACTGACCCGCGAGAACCTCCGGTTGTATGAGCACCCTCAGGAGAAGCTCTCCCACTATTCCAAGCGGACGGTGGACATCGAGTATCGGTTCGGGTTCGCCGGGTCTCAGTGGGGCGAGCTTGAGGGGATCGCGAACCGTACGGACTACGATCTGACGATTCACTCGAAGGAGTCCGGACAGGATCTGTCCTACTTCGACCAGGCGACCTCGACTCGGTACGTTCCTTTCGTCATCGAGCCGGCGGCGGGGCTCACGCGCTCCTTCATGGCCTTCCTGGTCGAGGCCTTCCATGAGGATGAGGCGCCGAACACCAAGGGAGGGTTCGACAAGCGGACCGTCCTGCGGCTCGATCCGCGTCTTGCCCCGGTCAAGGCAGCGGTGCTGCCACTCTCACGCCATGAGGACCTCTCCCCTGCGGCCCGCGATCTCGCCGCTGAGCTGCGGAAAAAGTGGAACGTCGACTATGACGACGCCGGGCAGATCGGGAGGCGCTACCGCAGGCAGGATGAGATCGGGACGCCGCTGTGCATCACGATCGACTTCGATACGGCGGAAGACCAAGCGGTCACCGTGCGTGAGAGGGATTCCATGGCCCAGGAGCGTGTGGCGATCTCCCAGGTCGCGGGCTATCTTGCGGAGCGTCTCTAGGTCATTGTCTCGGAGCTGCGGATCGGCCCCGTGAGGGTCGGCGCACCCGTGGTGCTGGCTCCAATGGCTGGGGTGACGAATGCTCCGTTCAGAGTTCTGTGCCGCGAGTATGGCCCGGGGCTGTTTATCTCCGAGATGACCACCGCGCGGGCGTTGGTCGAAAGGACTCCGGGGGCGCTGAAGGCGATTGCGCATGATCCGGGGGAAACGCCCCGGTCCGTCCAGCTTTATGGAACCGAACCGGCGTCAATCGGAGCGGCTTGCGACCTGATCGGACGGCGTGATCTCGCCGATCACATCGACCTCAACTTCGGCTGTCCTGTTCCTAAGGTGACGCGCAAGGGGGGAGGGGCGGCGCTGCCGTGGAAGACGGTGCTGTTCCGCCAGATCGTGGGTCGGGCTGTCGAGGCGGCGGGAGGATGGGGGATTCCCGTCACGGTGAAGATGCGGATGGGGATTGACGCGGAGCACCTGACCTTCTTGGAGGCGGGGAGGGCGGCCGCCGAGGTGGGGGCGGCGGCCCTCACGCTCCACGCGCGCACGGCGGCGGAACACTACTCGGGAGCCGCACACTGGGAGGCCATAGCTGAGCTGAAACGTGAGGTCACAGCGATTCCGGTCCTAGGAAACGGGGATGTGTTCTCAGGGGAAGACGCCGTGGCGATGCTGGAGCAAACCGGCTGCGACGGCGTCGTGGTGGGGCGTGGCTGCCAGGGGCGGCCGTGGCTGTTCGCTGACATCGCCGCCGCCTTGGCCGGACGGCCCGAAAGGGTGCGCCCCGGGTTAGGTCAGGTCGCCAAGGTGATCCGCCGACACGCCGAGTTGCTCGTGGCCCATGAGGGCTCCGAACCCCATGCGCTGGCCCAAATGCGCGGACACATGGCCTGGTATCTCCGGGGCTATCCCGTGGGAGGGGAGCTGCGCCGCCGCCTGGGCCTTGTGGGATCGCTGGCAGAGCTCGACCACCTCCTCGAAGGCCTGGACGCGCCCTACCCGGGTGAGGCGGCCGAGGGTCGTCGGGGACGAGCAGGGACCCCAAAGGCGCCGACCCTGCCTGACGGATGGCTCTCCACCCGCGAGGTGACCCCCGCGATGGCGAGGATGATTGCGGAGGCGGAGGTCGCCATCGTCGGTGGATGACGCCGCCCTGTCTGCCTTTTGGTCCTACGGTTCCCGCCCCGGCGCCTGGTGACGCGCCTCACGTAGTCTGGGGGAGTTCCGCGCCCCTGCGGAACCCCACGCTCCGGCTCCCCGCCCCTGCGGACAGTTTGGCCCCGACTCCAAAGTGCCCCGTACACACGAGGAGGCAAATTACATGAGATCACGGCGAGAAACACGACAGACAAGGGTCGCCATCGTTTGTTCGATGGCTACGGTAGTGGCGTTCGCAGGGTCGCTTTCCGGCTGCTCTGCTGCGGACCGAGAACTCAAACCGCTAGAGATCGCCTTCCCTACAGAACAAGAAGACGCCGGGTATGAACATGCACCGAAGATTGACGCGAACGAGGACGGGGTTCTCAACCTCGACGTTGTGCGCCTGCCCGGCGAGGGTCGGGCGGTGGCGACCGCTCCGGTAAGCGAGGACGGCGTAGGACCGCTGTCCCGAGGCGGGTTCGACGACGACGGCATGGTCGCCGAGATGACGACCGATGTGCCCTTCTTGGAGATCACGCCAGCCGAGCGCGCGGCTGCCTCCGTTGTCTCCCGGCTTGACGACGGGACTCATCCCGTGCTCGCGAGCCTCGCTCAGCTCTACGGAGAGCAGGACTTCGGCATCGATGACCAGGAGTTGGCCCGGTGGGTGACCTTCCTGGGCTGGGAAGACAAGGTGTCCTCCGAGTTTGAGCGGCCCACCCCCGATGAGATCGCAATCGGCCCCGGCGTCGACGTCCTCGACGCCAACGACAAGGTCGTGGCCCGCGCCCACCACTTCAAGGCAATCCGCACCGGTGTCGGCGGCCTCATCGTGGTGTCCACCCACACACGCGCCACGCTCATCCAGCACTGGGACGTCGGCCCTGAGTCAACGCTGGACGCCGACGTTGTCTACCAAATCACCGACGGCAGGCTGATCTACGACCGAGACGGCGCCTACCAGACCGATCACGGCGTCACCATCACCCACGAGGAGCTGGCGGACCTCCGCAAGGCCTCCCTTGAGGATCTGTGGAAAACCTCGCGCGACCTCCTGGCTCGTCGCAACCTCGAGACCAAGACCCAAATCAACGAGATCCTCGCCGCCCGCGCCATGGCCACGAAGTTCTCGCAGACCCAGTAAGACGGCCTACAGTGGGCCGTATGCCCCGTTCGCGCGCTCCCGCCCCCCGCGAGCGGGCCTACAGTGCGGCGGACCGCGAACGGTGGGTGGCTGAGCCTAAGAAGTCGCCGGTCAGAACGGCTTTTGAGAGAGATCGCGCGCGCCTTGTGCACTCCGCGGCCCTGCGTCGCCTGGGCGCCAAGACCCAAGTCAGGACCCTGTGGCCCGCCCACACCCTCGATGCGGACGATGACGCGACTCGCACACGCTTGACCCATTCCCTCGAAGTCGCGCAGGTAGGAAGGGAGCTGGGAAAGCTTCTGGGCTGCGATCCCGACGTTGTCGACACCGCCTGCCTCGCCCATGACCTGGGACATCCCCCCTTTGGCCACAACGGTGAGCGGGCGCTCGACGAGGCGGCGTCCGACATCGGCGGCTTCGAAGGCAATGCTCAAACTCTGCGGGTTCTCACGCGCCTGGAATCCAAGGTCGCCGATCCGTCGTCGGGCCGGTCGGTGGGTCTCAACCTGACAAGGGCCAGCCTTGACGCCTCGGTGAAGTACCCCTGGCCGCGTCCGAGTGGACCCGGAGGCAAGTTCGGGGTCTACGCCGAGGATTTAGAGGTCTTCGCCTGGCTTCGACAGGGGGCGGCGCCCGGGCGGCGCTGCCTGGAGGCGCAGGTCATGGACTTCGCCGACGATGTCGCCTACTCGGTGCATGATGTCGAGGACGGAATCGTCTCCGGATTCATCCCGCTGCGAGGCATGGGGGAATGGAGGCAGATTGCTAGCCTCGCGGCCCGCCGCTACGCCCCCAAGGTCGAGGTTGCCGAACTGGAGGCTGCGGGAGAGTCCCTGGTCACCTCCGGGTTCTGGCCGGCTGACTTCGATGGGACGCGCGCGGGGTTCGCGGCCCTGAAGGACCTGACCAGCCAGCTCATCGGGCGTTTTTGCACCGACGCGACGCAGGCGACCCGGCGTGAGCATGGCGAGGGTCGGCTGACGCGGTATTCCGCCGACCTTGTCGTCCCCCCGCAGACGGTGGCGGAGATCGCGATTCTCAAAGCGTTGGCTGCATACTTCCTCATGGAACCCCCCGAACGTCGGCCCATCTATGACGCCCAACGTGAGCTGCTGGCTGAGCTCAACGCGGCTCTCCTGGACGTCGCCCCCAGCGGGTTGAGCAGGGAGTTTGCTGTGGATTGGACCCGGGCAGGGGACGAGGCAGCGCGCCGCAGGGTCGTCATCGACCATATTGCCTCGCTGACGGACGCCTCAGCCCACGCTCTCCACGCTCGGCTAACCGGGCGGGCGAAACCCCCCGTACACTCCTGACCTGTGGCGGGAATGCTCAGGCGGGACGTGATCGAGCAGGTTCGCGATCGCGCGCGCATTGATGAGATAGTCGGAGAGCAGGTCACGCTGCGATCGGGCGGCGTGGGATCCCTCAAGGGACTGTGTCCCTTCCACGACGAGCGCACGCCCAGCTTCACGGTTCGACCCCAGGTGGGGCTCTGGTACTGCTTCGGCTGCCAGGAGGGCGGGGACACGATCTCCTTTGTCCAGCGGGCCGACGCTCTGTCCTTCACCGAAGCGGTCGAATACCTTGCCGGGCGCTATGGCATCGCTGTCGTCTACGAGGCGGGGGACAGGCGCCCGGAGCGGGACTCGGGCCACGACCGCCAGCGCATCCTCGAGGCGAACCGGGTGGCGGAGGCGTTCTACGTCGAGAATCTAGGGACGGCCCAGGCTTCCGGCGGGCGCTCCTTTCTCCAGGCCCGCGGTTTTGACGCGGAGGCTGCCGAGCGTTTCAGGGTCGGGTTCGCCCCCCAGTCATGGGATGCCTTGCTGCGTCACCTGCGCGGACGGGGGTTCACCGGGGCTGAGATTGCCGGGGCGGGACTCTCGACGCCGGGCCAGCGCGGCCCCATGGACCGGTTTCGCGGGCGCCTGATGTGGCCCATACGCGACCTCACGGGCGCCACCATCGGCTTTGGCGCGCGCAAGCTCGATGAGGAGGATCAAGGCCCGAAGTACCTCAACACGCCCGAGACCGCTGTCTACCACAAGTCCCAGGTGCTTTACGGCGCTGATCTCGCCAAACGGGAGATCGGACGCCAACGACAGGTCGTCATCGTCGAGGGTTATACCGATGTCATGGCCGCGCATCTCGCCGGGGTGGGGACCGCTATCGCCACCTGCGGGACAGCGTTTGGCAGCGACCACATTCGCGTAGTGCGCCGCCTGCTCGGCGACTCGGCAGGGTCGACGCGCGGCGAGGTCGTCTTCACCTTCGACGGCGACGCGGCCGGTCGCAAGGCGGCGATGCGAGCCTTCGCTGAGGACGGGCGCTTCTACGCCAACACCTTTGTCGCGATCGCGCCCGACGGGATGGACCCCTGTGAGCTGCGTCAACGCCGCGGGGACGAGGCAGTGCGGGCGCTGGTCGCCTCGCGCACAGAGCTCTTCCGCTTCGCAATCCGCTCGGCATTGTCGGAGCTGGACCTCACGACCACGGCCGGGCGCGTCGAGGGCCTGCGGGTCGCGGCGCCCGTCATCTCCACCATCCGCGACTTCTCAACCCGAGCCGACTACGCACGCCAGCTCTCAGGCTGGCTCGGCATGGACCAGGCGGTCGTCGAGCGAGAAGTCAAGCGAGCCGCCCGCGCCCCCCGCCCCACCGAGCGCACGATGGCGGAACCTCCGCCGCGTGTGACCGTCACCTCAACGCGGGACTTGGCGAGGCGTTCGGGTCAGGCCCGGCTCGAACGAGACGTCCTGATCGCGGTACTTCAGCAGCCAGGCAAGGTCGAGGACTACTGCCAGGTTGTCGGCGAGGAGGCCTTCACGATCGAGGTGTTCCAGGAGGTTCACCAGGCGATTCGCGCGGCCTCAGCTCTCGCGGCGCCACAGCCGGGGCGCGAATGGGTCGCTGCCGTGACCCAGGCGGCGTCGCCGGAGATCGCGGCGGTGGTGACTGAACTCGCAGTCGAGCCGCTGCCCGTCGTGGAACGCGTTGGCGTGCTTCCCTTCGAGGAGGTGGATCGGGTGGGGGAGTATGTGCGCGGTCTTGTCGTCTCCCTGCGGCGCTCGGCCCTGGAGCGGCAGCGCCACGACCTGCGGGCCCGTCTGGCGTGGCTGGAAGGTGAGGCGAACCCAGGGGATGTGGCGGCCCTTCAGGCGTCGTTGGTTCCCATCGAGGCTGAGCTTGCGCGCCTTCGCGAGGCGCCTTAGGGAATGCTCGCCAGCCCCTTAGGCCCTGGACACCCCACCGGGCCGTGTGAAACCCTGTGACCATGTCACCTGCTGCCGCGCGTGCCTTTCCCGCGCAGAGCCTTCCTGACGGGTTTCGCCTCATTGACGTCCCCCAGGACCGCGCCGATGAGTTCCGCGACGTCGACGAGTTCGCCTTCGGTGTCGCAGAAGGGGAGCTTGTCTACTACAAGGACTTTGCGACCTCGGTGGACTGGAGTCGCTGCGTCGGGGTGGAGACCACCGACCACCGCCTCGTGGCGATCCACGCCTCCCTCGCCTTCGACCTTCCGGTTCCCGGGGGTCGCGTTCCTGCCTCGGGCCTGACCTTTGTGGCGGTCCATCCGACTTTCCGCCGCCGTGGCCTGCTACGGGCGATGATGGCTCGCCACTTCTCCGACTGTGTTCGGCGCAATGAACCAGTGTCGATCCTCACGGCCAGCGAGCCAGTTATCTATCCCCGGTTCGGCTATCAGCGGGGCAACTGGGCGGTTCACCTCACGCTTCCTGCGGGGGCGGCCCTTCGTCAGATCCCTGACGCTGTGCCGGTCACCGTCGATATCGAGACCGCGAGCCTGGAACGCCACATGGAGCTTGCTTCCGCTATCCAGCGCCGCGCTGGTTTTGGCCCCGGGGCGCGTCCCGGCTGGACCTGTGACGCGACGCCTGGGATGTCCCGGTGGCGCTTCTCCGTGATCGAGCCGAGCCCTCTGGCCGAACGCCCACGCATCGCAATTGCCGGCCGCGACGGGGTGGCCACGGGTTTTGCCCTCTTCCGTCGTGTCAAGGACCGCTTGGGGGATGCCGGCGAGCGCGTCTGCGAGGTGCTCGAACTCGTCGCCACCGACGCGTCGACCCACCGGGCGCTGTGGTCAACTCTCACGAACTTCGACCTGGTTCAGCGGACCACGACCGCGCGTCTGGCGTTGGACGATCCCCTCCTTGCCCTGCTCAAGGACCCCGTCACCCCAAAGCCGACGATCACCGACGACCTCTACGTTCGGCTCATCGACGTCCCCGCCGCCCTCGCCGCCCGCCGCTACGCCGCCCCCCTCGACATGGTCCTCGAGGTCACCGACCCCCTAATCTCCCGCAATACCGGACGATGGCGGATTGTCGGCTCTCCCTTCTCCACCCGGGTTGAGCACGCGGGCCTCCAGGACGCCGACCTTGCCCTCGACGTCGGCGACCTCTCCTCGCTCTATCTGGGCGGGATGTCGCTCATGTCCCTCTTCGATGCGGGCCTCATCGACGAACGCAAGCACGGTTCAGTGGAACGCCTCGCCGCCTCCCTGGCCTGGCCACGCCTACCAGGAGAGTCTCGCGGGTTCTAGTGTTCTTTGGAGGAACTCTTTGCTGAGCCTCCTTGTTCCTAGCTGTGGCGCTGCCCTGTCTCCTTCTCCCAGGCAGAGAGTTGGGTCTCCAGGGCTTTCATCAGCTCAAAGACCTGGGCAGGAGGGATCCGGACCCGACCGACGACGGCGGCATCGAGGACAACTTGACCTTCGGTTTCGGAGTGGGGCGGCTGAATGAGGGCAGCGAAGTCGAGGACGAAGGCGTCTTTGGTGTGCCAAGCCCGCACAAAGTCGGCAAAGACCCCTCCATGGTGGTCAGGGGGCAGATTGATGTTGAGGCGCTGTTCAGTCATGCATCAACTCTAGGGGCGCTGGGGTCGGGCTCGTTCCTTTCGAGGGGGTCGCAGACCGAAGTCGCGGCGGACGGTGACAAAGATGGAGGCGGCTGCCACTAGGAGAAAGGCGGGGATGTTGAGGGCAATCGGCCACAACCTGAGGTCCACGAACGCTCGGGTCTGATGGGCCCAGCTGAGCGGCGAGAGCCAGGAGAGCAACGACCCGTGGGGCCGCCACATGTCGCCGAGGGCGCGCATCGTATAGGCGATCATCAGTGCGCCAATGCTCAGCAGTCGGGCCGAGCGGGCCGAGTGGCAGACTTGAGCAGCAAAGACGCCGAAGGCGCCCCAGAGTAGGGCGTTTGTGCCGATGGCCACGCAAGCGACAAAGGCGTCGGTGAACGCAAAATGGCGGACGGTGGCAATGGTGGTGGACCCCACGATGGTCGCGGCGGTGACGATGCCGGCCATGAGAATCGGCGCTCCTCCGGGCGCGAGGATGCCAACCGGAGAGGCATGGAGGAGTTCAAGCCGTCCACTGTCCTCATTGGCACGGGTGTGGCGCACCGTGAGCGTGATCAAGGCCAGGGCCAAGACCACGGTGAAGGGGATGGTGAACTCGTTGGTCACCAGCTGGGGGACACCGTAGCTCTGGGTCCCGTACCCGGGACCGAGGAAAGCCCCTCCGATGGGGGTGAGGGCATAGCGGGCGCGCGTTTCGAGTGTGTCGGGGTTGAGGGTCACGATGGCGATCGTCACTTCGAGGATGGCCGCGAGCGCCAGAACGGGAGCAAGCGTCACAATGAGGAGGAAGGCGCGGCGCCGCCGGGCAATGTGCCACGTCAGCGCGAGCAGTCCGGTCAAGGGGCCTCTCATGGGTAGGGCCCGTCATCGCAGGCGTGAATGAGGGCATCAAGGGTGAGGTGCGGGGAGGTGGGGTCGACGGCTTCCTTTTTTGTTGCGGGGGAGTTTAGGTCGGGCAGCGGACCATTGGCCACGTCGCGTCCGTCTCGGATGAGCGTCGCTGTGTCGCACAAGGCCTCGAGTTCACCGAAAAGACCGCTGGCCATGAGGACGGTCCTCCCGTCGGAGCGGGCCCGGATGAGCTCCTCGACGACGGCGCGGGTCGTCACGACATCGGGATGAAGGGGCGGCTGGTCGAGGAGAATGAGTTCGGCTCGGCTGGCAAACGCAACGACGAGGATGGTGTTGCGGTGTTCGACCTGGGAGCAGACTTCGGCTCGCCGCGAAGGGTCCAGGGCGAACCGCTCAATGAGCCGGTCGCGCGCAGGCGCAGCGAGATCGCCCCGGATTCTCCCAAGGAAGTCGATCGTCTCCCCGATCGTCGCCTTTGGCCACAGCGACACTTGGCTGGGGACATAGACAATGCGCCGATGGAGGTCCAGTTGGTCGCGCCGAGGGTTAGCTCCCAGCACATAGACCGGCCCCGAGTCGCGGTCAGGCCTCAAGAGCCCCAGCAAAATCCGGACAAGCGTAGTCTTTCCTGCCCCCACCGGCCCGATCAGCCCCGCCACGCAGCCGCGCTCCACTAGCAGGTCAAGACCGTCCAAGGCGCGAACAGCGCCATAGGACTTGACCAGGTTGCGCGTGCGCACCACGGTCTCAGCCATGGTCTGGAGCTCCTTCGGGGCGATAAAGGGACACACCAGTGTGTTTGGGGTTGTACCGACAACGTTAGCGCATTCCCGCAACCACAAAGTCCGCCCCTCCCCGCCCCGGCTCCCTTCCCTCCCTCCCGTCTCTCTGCCCGCCCGCCCGCCCGCCCGCCCTCCCGTCTCTCTCCCCGTCTCCCTGCCCGCCGCCCCCCTATCGTTCCCC
>WQYN01000007.1 GCA_009781225.1 Micrococcales bacterium
CTTGACGGTATTGGGGCCCTGCCCCCTCCCCCACCCTCCCCCAGCGGACCTGGGAGTGGTTTCGTTGGATTTGGTCCCCTCAAATTCAACGAAACCACTCCCCAGTCCGACTTGACGGCATTGGGGCCCGCCCCCAACCCCCGCCCTCACATCCCTGTCTCGCGCTGCGGGGGTTGATTGCGTGAGACAGGTGGGGTTATCCACTGGCCAGAGGGGGGTGGCGAGCAGAGAGCGGCGCAACTTGACACAGTGGGTGGGTTCCATGAGCGCTCAGCCACGACCGCAAGGAAGGAAGGTCATTGATGAACACTGGATTGTTGCCGCAACGAAACCTGCTGGCGGGACTGCACGAGGACGAATCCGGCGCCACCACCGCCGAGTACGCCGTCGCGATCATCGCCGCCACCGGTTTCGCGGGTCTCTTGGTTGCCCTGTTGACCAGCGATACCGCGCGCGGCTGGTTGTCGAACCTCATCGAGCAGGCGCTTCACCGGTGAGGCATGTCAACCTGAAGGACGAGGCTGGTGGGGCGACCGTCGAGGTGGCGGTCGCTCTGCCAGCCCTCGCCCTGCTGCTGTCAATCACGTTGGCGCTCGGCGGTGTCCTCCTGGCGAGCCTGCGCTGCGCCGAAGGAGCGAGGGCGGGAGCTCGGGAGGCGGCGCTGGGATCGGACGACGCCGCCGTGTCCCGAGCGGTCGCCGCAGCTGCCGGGAATGAGGCGAGTGCCGCCATCGTCCGCCTGGGCGGCGAGGTCATGGTCACGGTGACGCTTCCACTCGCCCTGCCGTCTGTTGTGGGCGATCGCGTGGTGACCTCCACCGCCCACAGTGCTTGTGAGCCCGACCGTGGCTGCCGGTAGGGATGCGGCCACGGTGACCTCGTCTCGAATATCACTGATCGCGGCACGTTCACCGCCCACAGTGCTTGCGAGCCCGACCGTGGCTGCCGGTAGTGAACCGACCGCTGCGCAGGGACGACTCCTTCGCGGCGAGGGCGGATCGGGGAGCGTGCTCATGCTGGGGATCGCGACCGCAGCGTGCTTGGCTGCACTGGCGCTCTCGGCTGTGGGGGCTGCTCTGTTTGCTCACGCTCGGGCCCAGGCTGCTGCCGACCTCGGTGCGCTCGCGGCTGCCCAGGCGCTCCTTGAGGGGCAAGGTTCCGAAGCAGCGTGCGCTGCCGCGGGCCGGATCGTCGAGGAGAACGGGGCGGTTCTGGTTCACTGCGACCCGCGCGACGACCTCTCGGTCCAGGTCACCGCCACTGTTGCGGTCAACTCCGAAGGCTGGGACTGGTTCGCATCCCTGGTGGGTCAGGCTTCCGCCCGTGCGGGCCCCCCAACAGCTCACCCCAGCCCGCGGGTGAGTGGAAACCCAACAATGAGCAACCAACAAGTGGAAACCCAACAACTAGGCGGCATGACAGCGATTCAAGTTGTCGGGTTTCCACTCACTCGCTGGCGGGGGGCGCGGAGCGCGCGGGGAGCGCGAGGGAGGTTGCTAGGACCGTGGCGAGGCGGGATGCGGCGGCTTTGTCGAGCGTTTGGTTGGCGTTGCCGCACTTGGGGGACTGGATGCAGCCTGGGCATCCCTCGGCGCAGGGACAGGTTGCTAGCAGTTCGGCGACCGTCGCTATGAGCTGGTCTCGGCGGCGAAAGGCCTGTTCAGCGAAGCCTGCTCCTCCAGGGAAGGCGTCATGGATGAAGACGGTTGGCGCGCTGGTCTCTGCGTGAAGAGCGGTCGACAGCCCCCCGAGGTCCCACCGGTCGCAGGTGGCCAAGAGGGGCAGCAGCCCGATCGCCGCGTGCTCCCAGGCGTGGAGGGCGCCGGGGAGGTCGGAGCGGTCGATCTCGGCCTTCTCGAGCGTCGCGGCGGTGAGAGTCAGCCAGGCTGAGGCGGTCCGCAGGACACGTTCGGGCAGGTCAAGGGGGATGGTATCGATCCGGCTGAGGCCCGGCACGGCGAGCCGAGTGTAGGACGTCACCTGCTCGACGACCTCGACCTCGCCGAACGCCCACGCTCCATCCGCCTCGACCACGCTCTGCTCCTCGGAGAGAATGCTCACCCTCGTGATCGAGTTCGCGCGAGTCCGGTAGTTGGGTCGCAGGGCGCGGACCAGGGCAATGCGCGCCTCCAGATCCAGATCGCGGACGATGAAGGTCGCTCCCTGATGCGAATAGACCGCACCGGGGTGGACGGTTGCGTCGGCGCGCCCACCATCCACCGTTCCCACCAGGTCACCCGTGGACTCGTTGACAATCTGAACCGACGGACCGCCGCTCCCCCGCAAATCCGTGAGCGACGTCGCTGGTTCGACGGGGATCCAATGCCAGCCCGTGGATCGACGCCGCAACACTCCGAGGTCGCCCAGTTGCTCTAGGACTGGCGAGGCGTCGGGCCCAAAGCGAGGGACGTCATCGTCCGTCAGGGGGAGCTCGGCGGCAGCGGCGCACAGGTGAGGGGCCAGGACGTGGGGATTGGACGGGTTGAAGACGCTGGTCTCCATGGGCGCGCCGAAGATGGCCTCGGGGTGGTTGACGAGGAAGGTGTCGAGCGGGTTAGTGCCGGCGATCCACACGGCCAGGCCCTCGGCGCCGGCGCGGCCCGCCCGGCCAAACTGCTGCCACAGCGAGGCGCGGGTCCCCGGCCAGCCGACGCTCACCACGGTGTCGAGCCCCGAGATGTCGATTCCCAACTCCAGAGCTGAGGTCGTCACGACCGTGGTGAGCGAGCCGGAGCGTAGGCGTTTTTCCAGGTCACGCCGCTCGATGGCGAGGTACCCGCCGCGGTAGGCCGCAACACGCCCACCCTGGGAAGGGGGGAGTCGGTGCCGGACACCGTCGGCTACGGACTCGGCCGCGAACCGCGAGCGCACAAAGCCCAAGGTGCGAGCCCCGGCCCCGGCGAGGTCAGCGAGCAGCTCCGCCGCCTCGGCACCAGCGGGTTTGCGGATCGTCGGGATTGCGAGGAGGTCGTCGTCCTGCTCGGCTGGCGAGCCCTTCCCGCCGTCTTCGGCTGTGTCCTCACCTCCGCCAGCGCCGTCGGCGCTGCCACCCGGCCCCGCAGCAATGGCCCAGGGGTCCTCGGGACCAGCCCCCTGCTGATCATCGTCATCCTCCGCGAGCTCCGGCGGCTGCCAGAGGATGATGGTGCGGCGGCCGCTCGGGGCCGTCGATTCTTCGATGGGCGTGATCTCCTGCTCTCCCACGCCGAACAACGTGGCCGCGAGGCGACCGGGCTCCGCGATCGTTGCCGAGGCGGCGGCGAAGGTGGGCTCGGCCCCGTGGTGAGCCGCGATCCGACGCAGCCTTCGGATCACCAGCGACACATGAGCGCCGAAAACCCCCCGGTGAGCATGGGCTTCATCGACGATGACGGTTCGCAACGTTCGGAAGAACCTTGCCCAGCGTTCATGCTGAGGGAGCAGGGAGAAGTGGAGGAAGTCGGGGTTGGTGAGGATGATGTCGCCGTGTGCCTGGGCTTCGGCCCGCTCGTCGGTCGAGGAATCGCCGTCGCAGACGCGGGCCCGGACGTCGGTCTCAGCGTCGCAGGAGCGAAGGACCTTGTTGAGCGCCACGAGCTGGTCGGCCGCTAAGGCTTTTGTCGGGGCCAAGTACAGGGCGGTGGGCCGTCGCGCGAAGGCGGAGATCCGCTTCGCGTCCGCGGCGCGCGCCTGCCGCAGGATCGCATCGAGGGCGTCGAGCCACATGGCCAGGGACTTTCCCGACCCGGCGGGTGTGGCGAGGACCACGTGATTGCCGTCGTGGAGGGCTTGGGCCGCTTCGACCTGATGCTGCCAGGGCTGGTCAACGCCCATTTTTCCCAGGCCGTCGGCGAGCGAGGGCTCCAACCAGGCCGGCCAGGGGACAGTGAGCCCGTCTCGCGCCTCGATGCGTTCAATGTGCCGGGCGCACTCCTGTCGAGTCGGGCCTCCCAGGAGGACCCGCACCAACGCCTGCGCACTCACGGTCCGAATTGTCCCCTACTCTGGCAGAAACACCGAAAGGTAAGGAGAACACCATGCGGACAGCCGTCATTACCGGTGCCAGCAGCGGAATCGGGGCAGCCAGCGCGGTCGCCCTGGCTCAGGACGGATGGGCGGTGGTCCTAGGAGCTCGACGGATGGACCGCTTGGGCGAGGTGGCGAAGCGATGCGGGAGTTCCGCCATCGTGCGCCCTTTGGATGTGACGAACCAGGAAAGCGTAGATGCGTTTGCTGGGGTGATCGAGCGGTGTGACCTGCTGTTGAACAACGCGGGGGGCGCGAAGGGGCTGGGGCCGGTCGCCGAGGCGCGCGAGGAGCAGTGGGAGTGGATGTACCAGACGAACGTGCTGGGGACCATGCGCGTGACGCGCGCCCTGCTGCCCAAGCTTCTGGCCAGCGGCGATGGGCAGATTCTCACGATCGCGTCGATCGCGGCGTCGGATGCCTACGCGGGAGGCGGGGGGTACAACGCGGCGAAGTTTGCCCAGGGGGCGGTGGTCCAGGTGCTGCGGCGCGAGCTGGCGGGGCTGCCGGTGCGGGTCGTCGAGATTGACCCAGGGCTGGTCAAGACGGAGTTTGCCCTGGTGCGATTTGCGGGCGATGCCGAGCGCGCGGAGGCTGTCTACGAGGGGATCACGCCCCTGACGGCCGAGGACATCGGGGAGGCTGTCCGCTGGATTGCCGCCCTGCCACCGCGCGTCAACATTGACCTCCTGCGGATCACCGCCCGCGACCAAGTGGGCCCAACCAAAGTGATGCCGCGCCCCCTCACCGATTAGGTCAAAACCTGCCCTCAAACGGAGCTGACAACGCTCCCAAGGGTCAGCTTTCGACATACTCGGCGCGGGGGGACTCGCACCCCCTCGTCGCTGCAGCATCCCGCGGGAGTATGTATGGTTCACCCTGGAACCCATCAAGGAGGACTAGTGACCAACGTCCGCAAGCTTGTCATTGTCGAGTCGCCCGCCAAGGCGCGGACCATCGCCGGGTACCTCGGCACCGGCTTCGAGGTCGAGGCGTCGGTGGGGCACATTCGCGACCTGCCCGCCCCACGCGACCTGCCCGCCGAGATGAAAAAGGGGCCATTCGGCAAGTTCGCCGTCGACGTCGACAACGGGTTCGAGCCCTACTACGTCGTCTCCCCGGACCGAAAGTCCCAGGTCACAGCCCTGCGCCGCGCGCTGAAGGAGGCTGACGAACTCTACCTCGCGACGGACGAAGACCGCGAGGGCGAGGCCATCGCCTGGCACCTCCTCGAGGTCCTCAAGCCGAGAATCCCCGTCAAGCGCATGGTGTTCCACGAGATCACGCGCCCCGCGATCGAACGCGCCCTCGCCCACCCGCGCGACGTCAACACGCACCTCGTGGACGCCCAGGAGACACGCCGCATCCTCGATCGCCTCTACGGCTGGGAGGTCTCGCCGGTGTTGTGGCGCAAGATCGGCCCGGGTTTGTCTGCCGGCCGCGTCCAGTCCGTCGCGACCCGCATGGTGGTCGAGCGCGAGCGGGAGCGGATCGCCTTCATCGCCGCGTCCTTCTGGGACGTGACCGGCACATTTGCGCACGATGGCGATGCCTCCTTCCAAGCCAGGCTCACCGCCATTGACGGGACAAGAGTCGCGACGGGCAAGGACTTTGACGACAGCGGCGCCGTCACCTCCCAGGCGTTGATCCTTGACGAGGCCGCCGCAACATCCCTGGTCAGGGCTTTGGAAGGTCAGGAGTTCTCGGTCGCGGACCTCACGACCAAGCCCTACCGCCGCCGCCCCTCGGCGCCCTTCACAACGTCGACCTATCAGCAGGAGGCTTCCCGCAAGCTGCGCCTGAACTCCCGCGAAGCGATGCGGATTGCCCAAAGGCTTTATGAGGCCGGGTACATCACCTACATGAGGACCGACTCGGTCAGCCTCTCTGACCAGGCCATTGCCGCTGCCCGCCGCCAGGCCGCCGAACTCTTCGGCGCCGATTCCGTACCCAGCGCGCCGCGCCACTATGCGACCAAGTCGAAGGGTGCCCAGGAAGCCCACGAGGCGATCCGTCCCTCCGGGGAGGTCTTCAAGACCCCGGCCCAGCTGGCAGGGGCCCTCAGCGGCACTGACCTCAAGGTTTACGAGTTGATCTGGAAGCGGACGCTCGCCTCTCAGATGAGTGACGCCATCGGCCACACAGCGACGGTCAAGGTGGAGGCGCGGGCGAGCGACGGGCGCATGGCTACGTTCGCGGCGTCGGGCACCGTCATCACGCATCGGGGCTTCCTCGCCGCCTACGAGGAGGGACGCGATGCCGCGCGCTATGACGCAGAGGAACCCGGTTCGGATCGGCTGCCGCCTGTTGTGGCAGGTCAGAGGCTTGAGGCGCGGGCGCTGGCCGCCGAGGGCCATGAGACATCGCCGCCGCCCCGGTTCACGGAAGCCTCGCTGGTCGCGGCTTTGGAGAAGCGTGGGATCGGGCGGCCCAGCACCTACGCCTCGATCATGTCGACGATCGAAGAGCGCGGGTACGTCCTGCGCCGCGCCCAAGCGCTCATCCCCTCCTGGCTCGCCTTCTCCGTGGTAGCGCTGCTGGAGGGGCATTTTGCTGACCTCGTCGACTATGACTTCACCGCGGAGATGGAGTCCGGCCTCGACGAGATAGCCGCGGGGACTCAGGCGCGGCAGGCCTGGCTTCATGCCTTCTATTTCGGGGACGGCAAGGCGGCCTCCGCTCGGGTTGACGATCCCGGGCATCACCTGAAGTCTCTGGGGCTCAAGCGTCTGGTCCTTGACCAGGGCGAGATTGACGCCCGCGCTGTCAACACCATTGAGCTGGCGGAACGCATCGGGGTCCGCGTGGGCCGCTACGGCCCCTACCTGGAGGAGACCACCGAGTCGGGTGATGTGCGGCGCGCTCCCATTCCCGGTTCCCTTGCGCCCGATGAGCTGACCGCCGAGGTCGCCCGCGGCCTTCTCGAGGAGGCCGCCAAGGGTCCGGACCAGCGTGAACTCGGCCACGACCCCGCGACCGGGCGGATGATTGTCGCCCGCGATGGCCGCTTTGGCCCGTATGTCACAGAAGTCATGACGGACGATGGCGGGACTGGGGTTGGTGCGGCAGCGTCCGCGGGGGGAGGGACGTCATCGTCCGCCTCGAAGGGCAAGGGGAAGGGGAAGGCAGCGGCTCCCAAGGCGCGCAACGCCTCGCTGTTCAAGACGATGCAGATCGAAACCGTGTCGCTGGACGAGGCGTTGGCACTGCTCGCGCTGCCTCGCTTGGTGGGGGCGGACCCAGCCTCGGGCGAGGAGATCACCGCGCAGAACGGACGCTACGGACCCTACGTCAAGCGCGGGTCTGAGTCGCGATCCCTGGCGGACGAGGAAGCGATCCTCACCGTCACGTTGGAGGAGGCGTTGGCGCTGCTGGCGGCACCCAAGGGGCGAAGGACCGCGCAGGCGGCCTCGACGGCGAAAACGCTGGGGACCGACCCAGCCTCCGGGAGACCGATCACCCTGAAAGACGGGCGTTTCGGCCCGTACGTCACCGACGGCGAGACCAACGCGACCGTTCCCCGGGGCGAGGATCCAGCATCGGTAGGACTGGAGCGCGCCGCGCAAATGCTGGCCGACAAGCGTGCGCGAGGCCCAGTCCAGCGAAGGGGAGCCGGAGGCCGAAAAGCCGCGCCGCGCAAGAAGTAGCAGCGGGGTTGCTGCTGGTGCTGCGACCGGGTCGCAGACGCGAAGGTATACTTGGTGTATGAGTGTCGTGCAAGAGACGATGATTCGCGTGCCGGCCAGCTTGCGGGATCGGATTCGGTCAGGAGCAGCCGAGCGCCGCCTGAAGCAAGCGGACTACATCAGCCTCGCCCTGCGGGAGCTCGAGCAGGCCGAGTTTCTGCGTGCCGTCGCCGCCACCGAGTGGGACGATCAGGCGGTCGTCGAGGCACGCGAGTGGGATGAGGCAGACCTCAGCACGGGGATCGATCCGTGGGACCCCCAGCCATGAACTTCAACGCCGGCGACGTCTTCTATGCCAACCTCGATCCGACGCGCGGAACCGAGCAGCGAGGCACGAGGCCCGTCATCGTCATTTCTGTCGCATCCATGGGCCCACGTGCCGTCGTGGTCCCCATTACAACGACCTTGCGCGGATGGCCAACAAGAATCGGTGTGACCCTCCATGACATGCAAGCAGAGGCCATGTGCGAACAGGTTCGCACCATTGACGTCACCCGACTTAACGAGGACCTCTACGCCCGAGTTGCCCCTTCGGTCCTCCGCGAGATCCAGCGGACCGTAGCCCGCCTGATCGGGGTGTATGCCTAGGGCTCTCGACGACCGCTTTTCCCACCAAGACCGAGCGGACGCCCCGAACAGAAACTATGAAAGATTCTACAAGATGTTCGCTATGATGAAGAACTATGAAGACTCGTAGCCCGTTCCGTCCGTCGTTTGGAGCGAACCCTCCCATCGTCGCTGGTCGTCGAGCGATTCTCGGAGAAGTCGGCGACGCCTTTGATGCCGGTCCGGGAGTCCGAGGGAGAGCGATGCTCTTCACTGGCAACAGGGGGATCGGCAAGACGGTCATGCTCAACGAGACAGAGGCCTTGGCCCGGGAGCGGGGCTGGTTGGTGTTATCGGAGACGGCCACCAAGGGTCTGGTCGACCGCCTCGTCACTGAGGCTCTACCAGAGGCGGCGGCGTTGTTGAGTCGGCATCCTCGCGATCGCCGTCGCGTGTCGGGGATCTCGCTGCCTGCAGGTCTTGGCGGCCTCAGCTTTGACATGTCGGACACCCCAACCCCCGGTGGGCTCCGCGCACAACTGAATGCGATCACCGACCGTCTTGCGGAGCAAGGGACAGGCATTCTCATCACCGTCGACGAGGTCCACAGCCGTGGTGCACGCGACGACGTGGCCCACCTGTGCGCTGTGATTCAACACTCATTCAGGGAAGAGCGGCCCGTCGCGTTCGCGGCCGCCGGTCTCCCCTCCGCCGTCCAAGACCTCATCAGCGACGATGTCTCGACATTCCTGCGCAGAGCGCGCCGCCATGTGCTCCAACCGTTGACTCCCGTCGCCTCCGAAGAAGCGCTCCGGCGACCGATCGAGGACTCCGGCCGTCAAATCGAGTCTGCCGCCGTGGCTGCGGCAGCAGCTGCGACCTACGGGTACCCATTCCTGCTGCAGCTGGTCGGCGACCACGCCTGGTGTCAGGCTCCCGACGCCGCCACGATCACTGAGGAACACGTAACCCACGCAGTAGACGCTGCTGCGCGAGAAGTGGGAACGCTGGTCCACGAACCAGCGCTCAACGACCTCTCAGCGACCGACCGCGAGTTCGTCAGGGCGATGTCGCAAGACGAGGAAGCCTCCGCAATCGCAGACATTCAGGCCCGTCTGGGTCGTGATAGCGGCTACGTTTCTCGGTACCGCAACCGACTCCTTGTCGCCGGAATCATTGAGCCGGCCGGACGCGGTCACGTCGACTTCACCATCCCCTACCTCCGCGAGTTCGTCCGAGACAACGCCGACCGGCTCTGAACAGCTGGTCTACGTTGTGCGGGACCCCAAGCAGCTTCCGCCCGTGCGGCAACGCCTGATCACCGAGGGCGAGGCCCTGCGGTTCGTCGTCCCCGGGATGGCAGCTTGGACTCGGTCCACCGTCCGCAACCCCGAAAGTCAGCCCGCGCGACGCCCGCCGGTCAGTGACGCGTTGATCATCGCGGCCGCCTGGCGGTGAGTCGGCGCCTTCGCAGAAACCTCGTCGCCTTCCCACACTTTCGACAGATCATGCCAGCACATCACCAGCGTCGAGGCTGGCGTCTCGTCACTGATCTTCGAGGAGATTTCCAGGGCTAGGTCGGCGACAATCCGACGGCGGTCTTGGGGGTCCGCAGCAGTCGACGCCTCCGCCAGCATCATGGCCACGCCACACGCTGTGGCGACATCGAGGTCTGCGCGCGCAAGGTCCAATCGGGTTTGGGCGACAATGCCATCCCAGGTCAGCGGGCTTTCGCCGGAACCACAAGTTTCGATCTCGACACCGGCTGCCTGGGCGGCCAAGAACAGGGACGCGTCGGGTTTGGCCTCTTTGCAGAGCTCACCCACAATCGCGGTCAAATCCACCAGACCAGCGTCATACTCCCGGCCAAGAGTCTTGGCCAGCCGTCTCAGCACAGAGACGTCAATAGGATCCGGCGGGTGGCTCAGCGCAGTCTCAGACAGGGCAGCAGCGCCGCCAACGCTCTCAAAGAGCGCGTCCTTCTCCTTCGCGTCAAGGATGCCCAGAATCGAATCGGCTTCGGCTAGGGCAGCCGCCAAATAGAGGGGAGGGGCATACGACGCCTCGAATCGTTCTCGGTGGAGTGCAGCATCTCGTAGTCCGCCGGAGAATAGGTCAAGCACCCCCGCTTCGGACAGGTATCGCTGCGCCTCGCTCCCCATGCCGACCACGGATATTGCAGCGAAATAGGGGTCGAAGAGACCTTCGGGTTCAGGGGACACATCGGCAGACTGCGTGCAGCCAGCGAGCACCACGAGCAGGCCGACAAATGGTGCTCGTCCAACTCGAGCGTGCCGAGCGATCACTGCGCCCTCCTTGAGGCCCTCGTCGGCCCCCATCGGTCCAAGACAACCCTTCTTGGCTGGCACAGTAGCACCAATGGCCATTGTTGGCCCCGGGTCGTTGCGACGCCTAACCGCTCGGCTTTACCGCGCGGACGATGGCGGCGTGCATCCCAGGAGCAACCTCGTGAGTGACGTGCACCTCGGCTTGTGAGAACCCTGCTGCCACCAGGCCATTTAGGTACTCCGACCGCGACAGTGCCCCCGCTATGCAGTCAACGAAGGAACCCCGTTCGGCCCGCTGCGCTGGGCTGAGATCATCGTCCGCCACCACATCCGACACCCCGACCCGCCCACCAGGCCGAAGCACCCGATACATCTCGCGCAGCACCGCATCCTTGTCGGTCGACAGATTGATCACGCAGTTGGAGATCACGACGTCGACCGTCGCGTCGCCCAACGGCACCTCCTCAATGGTCCCCTTGAGAAAAGCCACGTTCGTCGCCCCCGCCTTGGCGGCGTTCGCACGCGCCAGTTCGAGCATCTCATCGGTCATGTCCAGGCCGTAGGCGAACCCGCTCGGCCCCACGCGCCGAGCCGACAACAGCACGTCGAGCCCCCCGCCCGAGCCCAGGTCCAGCACCGTCTCGCCCGGGCGCAGCTCGACCACCGCCGTCGGGTTCCCGCAGCCCAAGCTGGACAAGACCGCGTCCTCGGCCATCGCCGCCCGCTCCTGCTCGCCATAGAGACTGCTCCCAAACACCCCCTCGCGCTCACCTTGCCCACAGCAGGGGACGATGGCGGCCCTTTCGTACCGTTGACGAACCTCCTCGCGTAGCTCGACGTCAGCCATCAGCGCACATCTCCTTTCATATCGATGTAGCTCGATGTATCAGAGAGTAGCATACGCATCGACAGTTGTCGATCTATCTGACAAGATGAGGACATGACCCCGAACCCAACGCCAACGGGCACACCATGCTGCACCCCTCCGACCAGCGGCACCCTCACCGAGACCGACGCTGCCCGCCTGGCAGGTGTCTTCAGGGCCTTGGGCGATCCCGCGCGCTTGACGATGCTGTCAATCATCGCCACCGCCCACAACCACGAAGCCTGCATCTGCGAACTCACCGAGGCGACCGGACTAGCCCAGTCCACCGTCTCCCACCACATGCGCCAACTCGCCGACGTCAACCTGGTGACCCGCGAACAACGAGGCAAGTGGGCCTACTTCACGCCAAACCTCGCCGCCCTCGACGCCGCCACCAGAGCCCTAGCTCAGCACGCATCAACCCAGCTCAAGCAGGCAGCAAGGCGCGACGCGCCAGCCGAATAGGAAGGCATGGGACGATGATCTCGTGGTTCACGTCATGTTCTTCGAGCCCTGCATCCCGTCGAATACGGGCAACGCGATCCGGCTGGCCGCCGTCACGGGATGCGTCCTGCACCTCATCGAGCCCCTAGGGTTCGACTTCTCGGACGCCAAGCTCCGACGCTCCGGCCTGGACTACCACGACCTCGCCGACCTGCGGATTCACCCCGACTTTGAGACGGCGATCCACGCGGTTTCTCCCGGGCGCATCATCGCCTTCACCACCCAAGCAACCCAGCACTTCGGCAACGTCACCTTCCGGGACGATGACGTTCTGCTGTTCGGACCCGAACCCGACGGCCTACCCGACTGGGTCAAGCAGCACCCCGCAATCGACCTTTCCGTCCGCATCCCCATGCTCCCCGCTCGCCGATCCCTCAACCTCGCCAACTCCGCCGCCATCGCTGTCTACGAAGCTTGGCGCCAGCGCGGCTACCCCGGCGCGGTCTGACCGCCCGCACCGCTACGCTGGAGCAATGAGCCACATTCCTGATCCGATGACCGCTCCCCCGCTACGGTGGGGTTTCCTGGGAACCGGCATGATCGCCCGCTTCCTGGCGGAAGCCGCCCGCGACGGAACAACCCAGATCCTCCAGGCCATCGGCTCGCGCACCCAAGACAAGGCCGACGCCTTCGCGCAGAAGTACAACGTCCCGCAAGCCTTCGGCTCCTACGAAGAGCTCGTCGCCTGCCCTGACGTTGACGTCGTCTACATCGCCACGCCCAACTCCGAGCACCACGCGAACACCAAGCTGGCCCTGGAGGCCGGCAAGCACGTCCTGGTAGAGAAGTCCTTCACCCTCACCCAGGCCCAAGCAATCGACCTCGCCGAGCTAGCCAAACAGAAGAACCTGTTCATCACCGAAGCCATGTGGACCCGCTTCCTCCCTCACCAAATCGAGCTACGCCGCCGCATCGCAAACGGCGACCTGGGCGACCTCGTCGCCGCAGCCGGTGACCTGGGCCAACGCGATCCCGTCGACCTCACCGACCGCTTCTACTCCAACGAGCTAGGCGGCGGCTCCCTCTACGACCGAGGCGTCTACCCCATCCTCTGGATCGCCGACCTCTTCGGCATCCCCCAAACGGTCCAAGCCCGCGCCGAGATGACGTTCTCCGGCGTCGACGGCCACCTCTCCGTCATCCTCGGCTACCCCGACAAGGGCGTCCACGCCGTCGCCCAGTCCTCCATCCTGGCCCGCACCCCCGCCGCCGGCTGGGTCGCCGGCACCAAGGGCTACTGCGAGGTCCCGGGTTTCTGGGCTCCCGCTCCCCTCCACTTCTCCTTCGCCGACGGGAGCACCGAAACCTGGCAGTGGGAAGGAATCGCCTCGCGCGGCTACGAGTACGAGATGGCCGCCATCGCCCGCGCCATCACCGAGGGCCTGCTCACCCATCCCCTCATCCCCATTGAGGAAACCATCGCCATCCAGGGTCTTTTCGACGAGATCCGCGCTCAGATCGGCTTGACCTGGACCACGTAGCCGACCCCATGCAGGCCCCGCCGCTGAGGTGGGGCTTCCTCGGCACCGGCAGAATCGCCCACCGCGTCGCCGCCGCTCTGCGCGCCGGAAGCACCCAGGTCCTCCAGGCCGTCGGCTCCCGCTCCCTGGCCAAAGCCCAGGCCTTCGCCGCCCACCACGGCATTCCCCAAGCCTTCGGCTCCTACCAAGACCTCGTCGCCTCCCCCACCATCGACGCCGTCTACGTCGCCACGCCCAATTCAGAACACCACGCCCACGCCCGCCTCGCGCTGGAAGCCGGGAAGCCCGTCATCGTCGAAAAACCCTTCACCCTCACCCACGCCCAAGCCCGCGACCTCGCCACGCTCGCGCAGGCGAAGCGTCTGTTCCTCATGGAGGCGATGTGGACGCGCTTCCTCCCCCACCACATCGAACTCAAGCGCCGCGTGGAGGCCGGTGACCTCGGCGCCCTCACCTGCGCGTTCGCTGACTTCGGCGGCCGCGACCCCGTTGACCTCGCCGGCCGCATGTACTCCCGGCACCTGGGCGGCGGCGCGCTCTACGACCGCGGCGTCTACCCACTCGCCTGGATCACCGACCTCCTCGGCCTCCCCAGCGCCGTCCGCGCCCACGCCGAAATGACCACCACCGGCGTCGACGCCCACCTCACCGCGATCCTCACCTTTGACGCAGCTTCCGCCATCGCACTGTGCACGATGACGGCCCGCACCCCCGCACGAGCCTGGCTCTCCGGGACGCGCGGCTTCTGCGAGATCCCCCGGTTCTGGGCGCCGGCTCCGCTGCACTTCACCTTTGCCGATGGCCGGAAGGAAACCTGGGCCCACCAGGGCGTCCGCGCCGAAGGCTTCGAGTACGAGTTCGCCGCCGCCGCCCGCGCCATCACCGCCGGCGACCTCACCCACCCTCTGATGCCGCTGACCGACACCCTCGCCCTCCAACAACTCCTCGACAACATCCGCTCCCAGGTTGGGCTGACCTGGCCCGCCTGAGACTCCCTGTCTCCCGTCCCGCGCTGCCACCCCACCACCTCACCCACCCACTGCGCCGAGTGCGAGGAATCCGACAATCCAGGGGGGATGACAGCGCTCTAGATTGTCGGATTCCTCGCACTCGATGAAGGGTGGGGGTTGGGCGGGGTTTGTGAAGGGCGGGGGTCGATAGAGTGGGCGGGTGCGCGGGTTCTTCTTTGTGATCGAGGGGGGCGACGGGGCCGGTAAGTCGACGCAGGTCGCGCTACTGGCTCAGGCGCTCCGCGAGCGCGGGTACTCCGACGTTGTCGTGACCCGAGAGCCCGGAGCCACCGAGTTTGGGGCGGCGATCCGCGCAGCGCTCCTCCACGCGGGCGACGTCGCCCCGCAGGCCGAAGCCCTCGCCTACGCCGCCGACCGAGCCGACCACGTCGCGACTGTCATTGCTCCGACGATGGCGAGGGGCGGCATCGTCCTCTCCGACCGGTATCTCGACTCCTCCCTGGCGTACCAGGCTCAGGGACGAGGTCTCGGCGACGCGCAGGTGCGGGCGATCAACGCCTTTGGTACCGGAGGACTGGAGCCTGACCTGACGATCCTGCTGGACATCACGCCCGAAGCCGGGGCCGCCCGACGCGACGGCAAACCCGACCGAATCGAGCGCGCCGGGGTGGAGTTCCACGCCCGGGTAGCACAGCGCTACCGCGAACTCGCCGCCGAGCACCCAGAAAGGTACCTGGTGCTCGACGCATCCGACTCGGCCGAAGAGATCCACGAGGCTGCGGTCGCAACTGTCCTGGAGCTGCTGGGGCGCTGAAGCCAGCCAGCGGCCGACTCCGTTGCGCGGGACAACTAACTGCTATCGGTAGACGTCTTTCCGGTGTCCCAGGGTGACGATTACCACGAGCAGGACTTCGTCCTGCACGGTGTAGATGATCCGGTATTCCCCGACTCTGATCCTCAGGCCATCGCGTCCCCTTAGTCCGATCGCGGAGGGAGGGCGCGGATTGGTGGCGAGAAGCGAGATCGCCGCCTGAATTCGGGTTCGGTGTCCGGGGTCGATTTTGCGCAGAGCCCGCATCGCGGCCGGACGTAACTCAATCCGGTAGGCCACGGTCAGGTCCAGCCCAAGTCTGCCTTGGCCTGCTCCCAGGGCAGGTTCTGACCTTCCTCCGCCATGGCGGCATCGAAAGCGGCAATGTCGTCGAGGTCGTCTTGGGCGGCGCGGAGCCGCTCGAACTCATGGGCTTCCATCATCACTGCCACCGCTTTTCCTCGCCGTTCGATCACGACGGGACCGCGGGGCACCTCGTCCAACACCGAGGCGAGACTCCGCCTTGCCTCGGCTACGCTCACAGCTTTCACATCATTACTGTACCTTCTCGCCGCCTGGATGTACATATGCGCTCGTCAGCTGGGTGTGCCTTGTCGCCGGCCCCCTGGGGAGAGGACCGGGACGCGCACAGACCGAGGCTGTAGCCTTGGGTGATGAACGCAAAGACTGCTCGTGTCCTGTTCTCTTCTCTTCTTGTTGTCGCGCTGGGTGTGGTGTGCGCACCGACGCTGGGGGCTGCTCCGGGTGTGTCACCGGGGTCGGGCACCCGTGAGGGGGGAACGCGGGTCAGTGGGATGATTCCCTCCCAGTTCGTTACGGTCGCCGGGAGCAGAGAGGTGGCGTACGCGCTCGATGACGAGGGCGCTGTTTGGGCGTGGGGAGACAACAACTCGGGTCGACTGGGAAACGGCACCACAAATCACTCGACGAGGCCGACTCGGGTGAAGCCGTCCACGGGGACGCTTCCGGTGTTCACAGCAATCGCGGGGGGGAACCGCACCGGCTACGCGCTCGATGAGGACGGCGGCGTCTGGGCTTGGGGCAACAACAGCGACGGCAAGCTGGGGAACGGTACCACAGACGAGGCGTGGAATCCGGTTCAGGTGAAGGCCGCCTCGGGGGACCTCCCAGTGTTCACCGCAATCGCCGCCAGGTACAACACGGCATACGCCTTGGACAAGTGGGGCGAGATCTGGGCCTGGGGATACAACGGCCACGGTGAGTTGGGCAACGGCGGCACCGCGGGCCAAAAGAATCCGGTTCAGGTGACGGCCGACTCTGGGAGCCTCCCAGTGTTCACCGCGATCGCCGCAGGGAGATACGCGGGGTACGCGTTGGACAAGTGGGGCGAGGTCTGGGCCTGGGGATACAACATGGACGGCCAGTTGGGCGACGGGACCACCTCGGACTCGTTGAATCCGGTTCAGGTGAAGGCCGCTGTCGGAGTACTGCCGGTGATCACCGCAATCGCCGCAGGAAACCACACAGGTTACGCGCTGGACAAGGACGGCGGGGTCTGGGCCTGGGGATACAACGGCAATGGCGAGTTGGGCAACGGCGGCACCACGAACTCGCTGGGAGCGGTTCGCGTTCAACCCGCGTCTGGGCCGCTCAGAGAGATGACCGCGATCACCGCAGGCTCGTCCACGGGGTACGCGTTGGACAAAGACGGCGGCGTGTGGGCTTGGGGAGACAACACCTCGGGCCAGTTGGGAATCTACTCCTCGAGTCCCTGGATGCTGAGTGCCTTCAAGGTGAGGACCGCCTCCGGGGCACTGCCGGCAATCGCCGCGATCGGCGCCGGAGAGAACACAGGGTACGCGTTGGACAGGGACGGCGCCCTGTGGGCGTGGGGGGGTGGCGCCACTGGCCAGTTCGGAAACGGCGAATACTACCCTTCGGAAACTGCAGTCCAGGTGTCGGCGACCCTCGGGAAGGTGACTTTCGGAGGGGTTGAAGGGGAAAGCCCAGCCATCACAGGCAGGCAATGGTCAGCGACCACTCCGACAGGGTGCGGCCGAGTTCCGGTCGTGGTGACCTACGGTCTGGGCGAAGTGGCGGATCGGACTGCGACCGTGGGCACCTTTGACTTCGGGAAGCCGCCTTCGGTGACGGCTCAGCCTGGGTCAGGCAGGGTGGTCGCTGGTGGGACGTTCACGGCCACGGTGGGGGTGTCGGGAGATCCGGTGCCGGCGGTTCGCTGGCAGTCGCGGATCGGGGTTGGCGCGTGGGCGGATATTCCCGGAGTCACCGGCTTGACGTTGACGGCCCGGCCGACTGTTTCTACTGAATACCGCGCCGTGGCGACCAACTGCTGGTCGGAAGCCAATGCGTCGGCTTTTACCGCCTACTCAGCCACGGCCTCAGCGACCGTCGCCCCACCCAACCCGTTGCCTCCCCCCGACGCTCCGAAAGCCGCAGCGGTGGCGATGGCAATGAAGCAGGTGACGATGACGACCAAGACAAGTCTGAAGGTGGTCTCCCTGGTCTACCCGGTGGGTGTGAAGGCCAAGGTCTCGTGGACCTCAAGCAAACCGAAGGTCGCCAAGGTCAACTCCTCGGGGAAGATCCAGGCCCTGAAACCTGGCCGCGCGGTGATCACGGCCAAGACCGAGAACGGCAAAACAGCCCGGTTGAAGGTGACCGTGGTAGCCAAGGCCGTCAAGGTAAAGGCGATCAAGGCCGCCAAGACCAGCACGATCAAGGTCAAGAAGGGCAAGTCGACCCGGCTGTCTGTCCAGCTGACCCCTGCAGGCAGCACCTTGACAAAGATGCCGACCTTCCTGTCCTCGAAACCCAAGGTCGCCTCTATCGATAAGACCGGCCTAATCACCGCCAAAGCCAAGGGCAAGACAACGATCACCGTCCGGCAAGCCGGCAAGAAGACCACCCTCCTCATCAACGTCACCTAGGCCCCAAGTCGCCGAGTGCGAGGAATCCGACAATTGGGAACGCTGTCGCTGGCCCTGAATTGTCGGATTCCTCGCACTCGTTGCCGGGGGGGGTTCCAGCGGCCACCGAACATGCGAGCCCCTTCGCCGGACAGCGGATCACGCCGGGCCGCCGTGTACCGAAACGCCTGACCGGACCAAGGTGTCGGGCCTATCCCGCTGACGGCGTTGAGAAGCTGCTCATTGATGCCGCTGGTCAAGCGAACACTCCGTCAGCCATAGCCTCAATCAGGTTGAGCACGTCACGGTAGCGACCCTGCTTGATCAGTTCTGCAGGCTTCTCATGATCAAGACGCCGATGCGGAGAGAAGAACCACGAGTTGGCGTGATCCGGTGGAAGGACCTCGGCGAGTGCGTCAGCGACATACGCCAGCTCGAGGAGACGCTGCTTGTTCAACCGCTGAGGAACCACCTCGCCGCCCGTCCATCTCGCCACCGAGCGACCGGAGGCGTCAATGATCAATCCCACCTCGTCGGCAGTGAGTCCGAGGTGATCGATGGCGCCCGACACCCTCTCCGCCAACGCGCCAGTTCCGGCAGTGCCCATCGTTATGTCACCTTTCTGTCGTTCTTCTGTCGTAAGTAGGCCAGACTCTCGGTGAGTTTGCGGGAGGATTCTGTCCCTCGAGGCCTGGAAGAGCTAACGGGCTATGCCGAGGAACACCAGGATCGCTCGCTCGACTTCGAGCATTGTCGCGGGTGGGATGGTGCCGCAACGTGTCCGAAGATTTGCCCTTGGGACGGTGTGCAGTTTGTCGGCCATCACAAACGACTCTCGGTCCAGCCCAACCTGGTTGGTCGTGGGCAACGGGACGCGGGTGGGCGAGTCAACGAGTGTCGATGTCACCAGCGCCACCGTGACGAAGTCGCTGGCCTCGAAGAGATCGGATTGCACGATCAGTACGGGGCGTGGCTTCGATGACAGGCGCCCCGCGCCCCCGGCGAGTGTCCACACCTCGCCACGCACAATGCTCACCACTCTTCTTCATCCCAGGTGCCAGTTGCGGCCAGGAACCTTGCCACGTCATCGTCGGCATCAGCTCGGTTCATCGCTAGGCACGCCTCACGGGCGCGAGCGGCAAACGCTTCGGTTCGCGCATCGGGCACCCACACGCGAACCTCGCGGTAGCCGCGCTCGTGCATCCGCGCCCTGTGGGCCGCCACCCGCTCTCGTGTCGTGGTCACGGTCGACATGTTACACCTAACGTCCCGCGCGGGTGTTGCCTGATGCCTCGGGTTTCGTTGGTGGCGAGATGTGGGTCGCGCTAGCCGACGGTGGGGCCGGCTTCGGGTCGCGTTGCTTGACTGGGGATGAGTTCGATGACGGGGCCGAGGAACGTGGGTTTGCGGCCAAACAACGTGGCGAGGGGCTCCTTGGTTCGCGCTGCAGTCTCCCGGATGTCTTGGCCGAGGTCAAAGCCCTTCCAACGTTCGGCGGCCACCCCGACCGCGTCGAGGCCAAGCCTGTCGGCCCCAAACAACGCCCGGTAAAGGTGGTACCGCTGGGTGACAATGACCAGTCGGCGCGCCTGGAACACCTCGCGCGCCCGGTAGATCGACTCCCAGGTCGAAAATCCCGCGAAATCCCGGTACACGTCGCCAGCTGGGACTCCCGCGTCGACCATGTACTGGCGCATCACCTCGACCTCGTTGTAGTCAAGGCGCGAGTTGTCGCCGGTCAGGAGGACCACGGGGGCAAGTCCAGCCTGGTACAGCTCGACGGCGGTGGCGAGGCGGTTCGTGAGCGTCACGCTCGGCTTACCATCTGGTGTGATCCCCGCGCCGAGCACGAGAATCGCGTCATACCCCGATCCAAAGCGCTCCCGAGCTTGGCTGGCTTCGTCGACAATGCGCCCCGTCGTTGAGCGCACCACCCACAGGTTCAGCCCCGCGACCACCAGACACACCAGTCCCATCAAAGACGCAAGGACGATGACGGCCCTGCGGAAACGCCGGCCCCCTCGCCCCAGGCGCCACTCACCGCGCCCAGCCCACCACGCCGACAACCCCCGACGAATCGATCCCACCCCCGGCACGCTACCAGCAGCCCTTCCGGCAACGCAGGAAGTGGCCAAATAGTCACTGCGGCTGCTTCCGTGTCCGTGGCTGCTGCGACACTCAACCCATGACGAAAGAATCACAGCGAGCCCTGCTCGAAATCCAGCAGGCACAGACAGCGTTCAAGCTTGCCATCCTCCGCGCCTACCTGGCACCGATGCTGGCGAAGGTGGCGCGTTTCGGCAAGCCGATCATGCTGATAGACGGCTTCGCCGGGACGGGGGCCTCCGGCACCGATCAAGGTTCAACCGCGATCATGCTCGAACACGCTCGGCGAGGCAGGTACAACGTTCCCGTCAAGGTCAGGGCAGTGGAACGCGACTTCGATCACTACGCGAAGCTCGAGGCGCTCACCGAGGCCGCGAGGCAAGGCGGGGCCGACGCGCTCGCGTGGCACGGGATGATCGAAGACCATCTCTTCTCGCTGCTCAGGCAAGCCACGGGACATGCGCTCTTCCTCTTCCTTGATCCCTACGGAGCGCAGATCCCATTCGACTGCTTGGCCGGAGCGCTCGCGACACTTCGCGGAAACCGATACCCACCCACGGAGGTGCTGCTCAATGTCTCGGCGCCACTGATTTTTCGTGAGTTCGGCATTGTGGGAGATGAATGGACCCCATCGAAGACGAAGAGGGCGGACCTTGCCCTTGGGGGGGTCTGGTGGCACGATGTGGCGCGTCGACTCGACTCCACGGCCGACAGGGTGCGGGAAGTGACCGAAGGGTACGCAAGACGACTCTGCTCGGCAACAGGAATGACGTGGCAGACCGTTCCGGTCTTCCGGCATCCCAGGCACGACGTACCCATCTACAACCTTCTCTACGTGACACGGAGCAGTGACCACGGCCTTGCCACCTTCATCGACGCTGTGGGACGTGCTAGGCCCGATTACCTGGTCGCTGTCGAAGGGGAGGGGGACCTCACACTCTTCGGAGACAGTGGAGACTGGGCACGCGGCGAGGCGAAGCGCCAGCAGACCGCGACTCAGCCTCACATCGAGGAGAACCTTCGAAAGATCGCTGCACGTGGCGATGAGTTCCACCCGCTCTCGATTCCACAAGAGGTCTACGGCAACGCAACTGGAGTTGCGACCGGGACTCAGGTCGAAAGGGCCCTAAGGACACTGGTCGAGGCAGGAGAGCTCTGCCTTGTTAACAAGAAGGGCAGCAAGCACATCGAGGGCGTCTACGCCCGGGCAACGCGCGGGTAGGGCATCTCGCTCCAAGTGAGTCCATCGAGGATGCGGCCTTCGGTCTTGGGTGAGCGGCCACCCCACTGCTTGAAGAAGAACGGCACCTGATGGGCGAGGCAGTTGTCTCGGATGCCCCGTGCCCAGGAGATGTCCATCGGGCGCGCAGACATGCCAGATTCGCCCCCGGCGATGACCCAGTCGATGCCCTCCAGGCTGAGCGGGGACAGATCTCCGAGCAGGGGTTCGCAGGAGAGAAACCTCACGGCAGCGGGGATCTCGCGGAGCTGGTCAACCCGGTGAGCCTGGTCGAGGTCCTCGACCGAAACGCCGAACCACAGGTTCTCGGGCCAATCAAGCGACGATGCGAGCTTCCGGGCGCGGGCGGCCCTCTTGGTGAGGACCTGGTAGGTGTGTTGGGGGGTATCTCGGATCACGTCGATTATCTGATGGACGAAGCTGGTGGGAACCTTGGCGTGGAAGAGGTCCGACATCGAGTTTACGAACACCATCCGATGACCGGACCAGGTGTAGGGCGCGTCGAGAGCGGCTGGGTGAATCGCGACTCCGAAGCCGGGCCCCGAGGTACGCGAGTCGCCGTCTGTCTGGTACTGCGGCGTCCCCATCGCCTTGAGTCTGCGTGCCATGGTGAGCGCGTAGCAGTTGTCGCAGCCCGACGAGATTCGGTCACACCCGGTGACCGGGTTCCACGTCAGCTCGGTCCACTCGATCCTCGTCTTCTTCATCGGTCGCTCCTCGCATTCCTCTCGTCGTTCTCAGCCTGCCACGCCGAACACCCGGTTTGCCGGAGACCTCGCCGCTGAGTCAAGGGACGACCAGTATCACCGAAGGCGGGGACACGCCCCCAGGGATCGCCCCGCAACGGCGTGGTGGGTGTCTGTGGGTGGGGCTAGGGTGTCGGCATGAGTGTGTGGGACGTGACGGTGGGGCAGGAGGAAGCGATTGCGCCGTTGCGGGCTGCGGCGGCTAGCGCGGAGGCGATGACACATTCGTGGCTGATCACGGGGCCGCCGGGGTCGGGGCGGTCGGTGGCGGCTCGGGCGTTTGCGGCTGCCCTGCTGTGCGGGGAGGGTGGATGTGGGGAGTGTCACGACTGCGCGACCGTGGTGGGGGGGACGCATCCAGACGTCCGGGTGGTGGCGACGCGGAATGTGACGATTTCTATCGATGAGGTGCGAGAGCTGGTGACCCACTCGGCACGGCGACCGTCTCAGGGACGCTGGAGGATCGTCATCGTCGAAGATGCGGATCGGATGACGGAGCGGACGTCAAATGTGCTGCTCAAGGCGATTGAGGAACCGCCTGAGCACACGGTGTGGCTGCTGTGTGCGCCCAGCCCGCGTGACGTCATCGTCACTATTCGCTCGCGGTGTCGGCCGGTGGGGCTGCGGATTCCGGCAGTGGAGGCGGTCACGAGGCTGCTCGTTGAGCAGGACGGGGTCAGCGAGGAGCAGGCGCGGGCGATGGCGATGGCGGCTCAATGCCACATCGGGATGGCGCGGCGGCTGGCTACGGACCCGGCGGCTCGCGAGCGGCGCGACCAGGTGTTGGCGTTTCCGGGCCACGCCTCGTCGGTGGGGGGAGCGGTGATCGCGGCGGGAGAGTTGGTGGACATGGCGAAGTCCGAGGCGGAACAGCGGTCTCGGGAGCAGGAGGAAACGGATGCGGCGGCGGTGCTGCATGCCCATGGATTGGAGGCGGGCGAGACGATTCCGGCGCGGATGCGCTCACAGCTGGCACAGTTCAAGGCGGACAAGGATGAGGTTCGGAAGCGGACTACGCGGATGCAGCGTGACATCCTCGACCGGGCGTTGTTGGACTTGATGGCGTTCTATCGGGACGTGGTCTCGGTTCAGGCGCGGTCCGGGGTGGACCTGATCAACGCGAGCCACACGGAGGATGTGATGCAGGCGGCTGGGGTTTCCACGTTGGGGGCGACGCTGCGGTGTCTTGAGGTGATCGAGGAGGCTCGCGAGCGTCTGGCGGCGAACGTGGCTCCGGCATTGGCGCTGGAAGCGATGGGGGTCGGGATCGCGCTGGCGGGAACTCCGCGGGCTCACCAGCCAGCTTGAGCTGGAAGCGATGGGGGTGGGGATTGCGCTGGCGGGGGTGGAGGTGAGGGGTCCTTGTCAGCCGCACTGCCACAGCGCGGCGACCGGGACGGCCCGGAGTCGGTCTCCGAAGGGGAGGGTCTGCTGTCCGAGATACAGGACAAAGCCGGCGAGGAAGTCGTCGCCCAGCTTGGCTTGCAGGTGTCTGAGGCCTCGGAAGTCCGCGTCTGACGCCGTGGAGGAGGCCTTGACCTCGATGCCCACGACCTGGTCTCTTCTGTTTCTGAGGACGATGTCGACTTCCGCCTGGTCGCGGGTCCGATAGTGGTAGAGCTCAACAGTCTGATTTGCCCAAGTGAGTTGGCGGGCAATCTCCATGGAGACGAAGCTCTCGAGGACACCGCCGAGGTTGGACGTGATTCGTCCGAGGCTGGCTTCGTCATGGCCCTGCAGCATGGTGGCAATGCCAGAGTCGACAAAGGCGAGCTTCGGGGCCCTGGTGGCGCGGGCGGTGGCGCCGCGACTCCATGCCGGTATGCGCTTGATGAGGAAGACCTCTTCTAGCAGGGTGAGGAATCGTTCAACGGTCTGGCGGGGGAGGCCCAAAGTGCTCCCGATGTTCGAGGAGTTGATGACCTGTCCGACCCGGCCCGCCAAGAGGGTGATGAGCTGCCGGAGCTGGGAACCGCGCTCGATGGAAGCCAGCTGCATAACATCCCGATTGACCAGGTCGGCGACGTAGGACTCGAAGAACCTGGTCCGGCGTCGTCCCTCACGGGCTACCGCTGCGGGGAATCCTCCCCGGACGATGCGCGCGATGTATCCGTCTCGCGTCTCCTGGGACTGACAGGCAGCCTCGGGGCCGTCGCGGAACACGGCGTCAACGAACCTGTCGGGCCGCTGGTCGATTTCCCCTTGTGATAGCGGCCACAGTTCAATGGTCTCCATCCGTCCGACCAGGGTGTCGGGCACGGTCCGTAGCCCGAGGACTCGCGCGGAACCGGTCAAGAGGAAGCGGCCCGGATCGTAGCTCGCGTCCACGACTTCCTTGATGGCAAGGAGGAGTTCGGGGGCACGCTGAATCTCGTCGATCACCATGGGGTTGGCTGCTCGGACAAACTCACTGGGGTCGCGTTTTGCGGACTCAAGTGTGGAAGCCCCGTCAAGGCTGTACCACGCCGCGCCCGACTCCTTGGCGAGCTGTGCCACCAGCGTGGATTTTCCGCACTGCCGCGCGCCGTTGACCAGTACCACTCGCGTGTCTGCAAGGGCCTCCTGCACGGTTGTGGCGGCGTGGCGGTCGAGGAGGAAACCGAGGGGAGACTGTCCAGGTGCCACAGGGAAACTCTAGCACGCCGTGGGCGATCTGCCGCAGGGTTCGTGGGCGATCTGCCGCAGGGTTCGTGGGCGATCTGCCGCTGCGCAACTACCTCCGCAGGTGGCCGAGGATCCTGAGGAACTCCAGGTAGAGCCAGATCAGCGTCACGGTCAGCGCGAAGGCCCCGGTCCACGCGTAGCGGCGGTCAATCCCGCCCTCGACGCCGAGTTTGATCATCTCGAAGTCCATGACCAGCGAATAGGCCCCCAGAAGGACCGCGAGGATCGAGATGACCAGGCCCGCCGGCATGCCGCCGATCTCCATCGACCTCAGGCCGAAGTCGGGCAGGACTCCTGTCCACACCAGGGCAAGGTTGATCAGCGAGAACAGGACGTAGCCGCCCATGGCAGCCAGGACAATGCGACGACCCCTAGGAGAGGTGCGGACCTTGCCGGAGGAGAAGAGCAGGAGAACCACGACAAAGGTGGCCAGCGTTGCGACGACGGCCTGCAGCACAATCCCGCCGGCCGACTCCTCGAAGTAGCGAGAGGCCCCACCGAGCATCATCCCTTCGAAGACTGCGTAGATCGACATGAGCCCAGGCTTCGGCTCCCGTCGAAAGGCGCAGACCAGACCGAGCACCAGGCCGATCAGGCAACCGGGAAGCGCAAGCACCGGATAGACCCAGCCGGCGACCCCGCCGACCAGCACCAGCGCGAGCAACCCCGCCGTCTTGATGATGACGTCCTCATAGGAGAGGCGGCCGGTGTGGTACCTCGTCGCCGTGCCCGCCTCCCAGGCGGCTTCCAAGGTGGACGCATCAGGCGGTGCGCTGTAGGCCGGCGCGTCGTGGAACCCCACGGGCGGGCCGTACTCGCGCATTCCGGGGCGCTCGGTGTAGACGGAACGGGTGAAGACAGGGTTGGCCATGAGGCGCGTCACTCCAATCGGGGGCAGACGAACTCGCTGACAAGCAATGTGGTCGTCCCGCCATTCTAGAGGCCCCACACGAACGCCCGGTCCAGGCCGTCGCCTCGCAGCGCACCTTGGCGCCCGTGGAAAACGACGAGCAGACCCGTGGAAAATGACGAGCAGGAGCGTGTAGAATGACGAGCATGACCGTGTGGAATGACGAGCCCACAAAGCAGGCCCCGCCAGAATCGAGCACGCCACCAGCAGACACACCTCTTCCGCGCTTCCTCCAGGAGTCCATCGAGCAGGCTCTGACGGACACCCGCATCGCCATCATCGAAGGTGCCCGTCAAGTCGGCAAGTCAACCCTCGCCGCCATGATCGCCGCTCCCCGACACGGCCTCATAGCTAACCTCGACCGCGACCTCACCAGACGAGCCGCCCTCACCGATCCCACCACCTTCGTCCAGCAGAACCCGAACGGCCTACTGGTCATTGACGAGGTCCAGCGCACCCCTGACCTCATTTTCGCCCTCAAGGCCGCCGTCGATGAAGACCCACGTCCAGGACGGTTTCTCATCACCGGCAGCGCCGACCTCCTCTCCCTCAAAGGACTCGACTCTCTGGCCGGACGAGCCGAAACCTTCGCCCTCGAAGGCTTCTCCCAAGGAGAGCTTCGCCACCACAAAGAGCAGTTCATCGACCGCCTCCTCGCCGGTGAGCTTCACCTCACCCACAGCTCCACCCTGCGCCGCTCCGACTACCTTGACCTCGCCTGCGCCGGAGGCTTCCCGCAAGCACGAACAAGGACCCAGCAACGACGCAACGACTGGAATCACGCCTACCTTCGACAGCTCACCAGAAGAGATGCCCCCGACCTCGCCGGACTCACCCGGCTCGCCGACCTACCCCGCCTCATCGCAAGAGTCGCCGCCACAGCGGGCACCCAGTTCGTCGCAACCGGAGTCGCCAAAGACCTTCAATGGCCCCGCACCACCCTTGCCCCCTACCTCGAACTCCTCAAGACACTGTTCGTCATTCGCGAGCTTCCCGGATGGTCATCCTCCCTGGTCAGCCGCACCACCACACACCCCAAACTCTACGTGGGAGACTCGGGCCTCGCCGCCAGCCTCCTGGGCGTCACCCCTAGCTCCCTGGCCCCCGACCACACCCACGCTAACCGCGCGGGCCCCATCCTAGAGACCTTCGCCCTGGCAGAAATTGCCAAGCAAAGAAGCTGGTCAGAAGCCAAACCGGCCCTCTTCCACTTCCGCGACCAGGCGCAACGCGAAGTCGACATCGTCCTCGAGCAACAAGATGGCACCATCGCGGCCATTGAGGTCAAGGCCGCCGCCACCATCACCCCCCACGACATGCGAGGCCTGGCCCGACTCCGCGACCAGGCCAAAGACCGCTTCGCCGCCGGCATCCTCCTGTACACCGGCCCCACCTCCGAGCCGCTCGGCCCGCGCCTGGCCGCCGTCCCACTCGATGCACTGTGGTCACCTCCGCGACGGGGCACAATAGGCCGGTGAGTGATTTGGGGGCGAGGTCCGCCATCGTCCTTCCGCCGGTGCGGTATCCGCCGGAGCTGCCGGTCAGCGCGCGGCGCGAGGACATTGCCCGCGCGATCACGCACCACCAGGTCGTCATCGTCGCCGGGGAGACGGGGTCGGGCAAGACGACCCAGATTCCCAAGATTCTCCTGGAGCTGGGGCGCGGCCGGGCTGGGCGGATTGGGCACACGCAGCCCCGGCGCATTGCCGCGCGCACCGTCGCTGAGCGCATTGCTGAGGAGCTTGCGACACCGCTGGGCGACATCGTCGGTTATCAGGTGCGGTTCACCGACGAGACGTCGCCCTCCACTCTCGTCAAAGTGATGACCGACGGCATTCTTCTCGCAGAAATCCAGCATGACCCCATGCTCTGGGCCTACGACGCCCTCATCATTGACGAGGCTCACGAGCGCTCGCTCAATATCGACTTCATCCTCGGCTACCTCACGACCCTCCTCCCGCGCCGCCCCGACCTCAAGATCGTCATCACCTCGGCGACCATCGATTCCGAGCTTTTTGCCCAGCATTTTGCGCACGATGGCGAACCCGCCCCGGTCATCGAAGTCACCGGCCGCACCTATCCCGTGGAGATCCGCTACTGTCCCCTCGATTCGGACGATGGCGGACCTTCCCCCAGCACATCGAGTCGCCCTCGCGCTGGGGCTGACCAGGCGCTCGACCAGCCGGCGGCGATCTGTCAGGCAGCACGGGAGCTGTTCAAGGAGGGATCCGGCGACATTCTCGTCTTCTGCTCCGGCGAAAGGGAAATCCGCGACGCCGCCGAGGCGCTGGTCGAGGAGTTCAACGCGACACTGGTCGGAGGAAAGAAAGCCGGTGGACCAGCGGGCGACAAAGCAAACCGCTCCAAGACAACAGCGCGCGGCGGCGCGGAACGCAACACCCCCCGAGACCTAGAAATCCTCCCCCTCTTCGCACGCCTTTCCGCTGCGGAACAGCACAGAGTCTTCGAGCCGCACGCGGCGCGGCGGATTGTCCTGGCGACGAACGTTGCGGAAACCTCCCTGACGGTCCCGGGAATCCGCTACGTAATCGACCCCGGGACAGCCCGCATCTCGCGTTACTCCAAAGCGACCAAGGTCCAGCGTCTCCCCATTGAACCCATCTCCCAGGCCAGCGCCAACCAGCGAGCCGGCCGGTGCGGCCGCCTCGCCGACGGCATCTGCATCCGCCTCTACTCGAAAGACGACTTCGATGCACGCCCCGAGTTCACCGAACCGGAAATCCTGAGAACCTCGCTCGCCTCGGTCATCCTCCAGATGATCGCCGTCGGGGTCGCATCCTCGCCGAACGACGTCGTCAAGTTCCCCTTCGTCCAGCGCCCCGATGCCCGCAACGTCCGCGACGGGGTCGCCCTTCTCACCGAACTCGGCGCCCTCGCCGACAAGTCAACCAAGAGCCCCGAATCGAAAACCGCCGCCCCAAGAACAACCCCCAAAGGAAACCAGCAAAAACCCAGCTCAGCCCGCCGACCCCAGCAGGGAATCGGCCTCACGCCCCTCGGCCGTCAGCTCGCCCATATCCCCCTCGATCCTCGTCTGGGCCGCATGATCATCGAGGCTGACCGCTACGGCGTGACCCGCGAGGTACTCATCATCGCCGCCGCCCTGACCATTCAGGATCCCCGCGAGCGCCCTCTCGATGCCCAAGAAGCAGCTGATGCCGCCCACGCCCGCTTCGCCGACCCCACCTCAGACTTCCTGACCTTCCTCAACCTCTGGGAGTACCTGCGCGCCGCCCGCAAGGACCTGTCTTCCTCGGCCTTCCGCCGCATGGCGCGCGCAGAATTCCTCAACTACCTGCGGCTTCGAGAGTGGCAAGACCTCGTCACGCAGCTGAGGCGCATCGTGAGGGAATCGGACGCCCACAATCCACCTCTCCGCGCCCGTCGGGCGCGACCAAAGCCGCGAAAAAGTGAAAACCCGACAACTAGCAGCGATGACAGCGTTCTTAGTTGTCAGGTTTTCACAGGCTCGCTGGCGGAGGGGGTGCCCACGCGCTTTTCCTGGCCGGCGGAGCAGATCCATCGCGCCCTGCTGCCCGGGCTGCTCTCTCAGCTCGGGATGCGGCTGGAAACCGACCTTGACCAGGCGCGGGCCTCCACCGATCGTAGGTCCCGCCGCCGCTCGCGCAACGAATACGCTGGTCCGCGCAACGCCCGCTTCGCGATCTTCCCGGGCTCCCCACTCTCCGCCAAGCCGCCTCCGTGGATCATGGCGGCCGAACTCGTCGAAACCTCGCGCCTGTGGGCCCGCTGCGTCGCCGCCATCACCCCCGAATGGGCAGAGGATGCGGCCTCCCACCTCGTCGTTCGCAGCTACTCATCCCCGCGCTGGTCCTCCCGCGCCGCTGCCGCCATGGTCGACGAGAAAGTCCTGCTCTTCGGCCTTCCCATCATCGCCGCGCGCCCGGTCCCGCTGGCCCGCACCGACCCCGAGCACGCCCGCGAGATCTTCATCCGCTCGGCCCTCGTCGAGGGAGACTGGCGCTGTCACCACGAGTTCTTCGCCCAGAACCAGCACCTCATCGAGGAGGTCGAGGACCTCGGCGACCGCACCCGCCGAACCAGCCGCGCCCTGACGCTCGACCCCGAGGACATCGTCGCCTTCTACGACGAGCGCCTCCCCGCGAGCGCCACCTCCGCCCGCGCCTTCGACGCCTGGTGGAAAAAGGTCCGCCCGCGCCACCCCGACCTCCTCACCCTCACCCCCGCCGACCTGGGCCTAGACGATGACGGCCCCGCCCGCGAGGGCTTCCCCGACCAGTGGGTCGCCGGCGACTTCCCTCTCCCCTTGACCTACACCTACGACCCCGGTGCGGACGATGACGGAGCGACCCTCCACATTCCCGTCGCCATCGCGAACCAAATCCGTCCCGACGGGTTTGACTGGCACATCCCCGGGTTGCGGACCGAACTGGTGACCGCGTTGATCAAGGGTCTGCCGAAGAAGGAGCGGGTCGAGCTGGTCCCGGCCGCTGACACCGCGCGGTCCCTGGCACCGCACCTTGCTGACCCGTCGGCGTGGCGCGATCGGGCGGGGCGGATTCGACCGTTCACGGAGGTGCTCAGCGAGGTCATTCGCGACAGCCGAGATCTGTGGGTGCCGCCCGAGGTCTGGACCTTCGAGAAAATACCCCCTCACCTGCGGCTCCGCTTCGTCATCGAGAACCCGCGGGGGGAGGTGATGGCCTCGGGAACCGACTTCCTCGCCGTCCGCGAGGAAGCAGCACCCGGTGTCCGCGAGGCGATCGCAACCCTCGCTGAAGCAGCAGGCCGCGCCTCAGCCCGGGCGAGTTCCACCAAGTTTGCGGCGGCGGGAGTCGGCGCTTCGGACTCTGGGTCGGTCAACGCTGTACCCGAATCCGTCGAACCAGCGGCTCCTGCGCCCGCGCCACGAACACCTCCCACTCCCGAACGCAAGCCAACCGCCCCACCCCCGACCCGTCCGGTACCGCCCCCCACCTGGGGCGGCGAGCGCGAGAGCCTCACCACCTGGGACTTTGGCGACCTCCCGCGGGAGGTGGAGGGGATGGCGGGGGACGTCATCGTGCGCGGGTATCCGGCGGTGGTGGTGGAGGGGCGACGAATCGCGCTGCGGGTGATGGAGAGTCGCGAGCGCCAGGGGGAGGCGATGGAGCGCGGGGTGCGGGCGCTGCTGTTGGGGGAGCTGAAGCTGGCGCCGGCGCGGATCACGTCGAGGCTGAAAGCGCAGGTGGCGCTGCCGTTGGCGACGAGCGCGTATCCGAACAGTGACGCGCTCGTGCTGGACTGTCAGGCGGCGGCCGTAGATGCGCTGGTGAGGGCGCATGGCGGGGTGCCGTGGACACAGGGCGGATATGAGGCGCTGCGCGCCCGGCTGAGGGATGAGCACGAGGACCGGACGGACGCCATCGTGCGGCTGGTGTCGAAAGTGCTGGTCAAGGCGGGGGAGGTGCGGGGACGGATCGAGGATTTGGCGGGGCTGTCGATGCTCTCGTCGCTGACGGAGATCCGCTCGCACCTGGCCCGGCTCCTGGAGGCGGGATTTGTCGCGCGGGCCGGGGAGGCGCGGCTCGCCCACTTCCCGAGGTATCTCGCAGCCGACGCTTACCGTCTGGAGCGACTCGGCGCGACGCGCGCGCGCGAGGAGAGGGGAATCTGGGTATTGGCGCAGGTAGACGAGGCGTATCACGAGGCGTGCGCCGCGTTGCCTCCCGGCGCCCTCCCCCCCGAGGCGCTCGCCGAGGTCCCGTGGATGATCGAGGAACTACGCGTCAGCCTCTTCGCCGAGCAGCTAGGAACCGCCCACCCCGTCTCCGAAAAGCGCATCCGCAAAGCAATCGCTACCGGGGTCGGGCGCTAGGCGGTTGAGCTGGTGCCTCGGAGCTTGGCTATGCCGCGCATGCCGTGGAAGAAGACGAAGGCGGCGATGGTGCCGACGGCGATGCCTGTCAGCTTCATCGAACCAATCTCGAAGGTGGCGTCCGCGATGCCGAGGATGAGGGCGATTGCGGCGGGGAAGAGGTTGACCGGGCTGGAGAAGTCCACCTTGTTCTCGACCCAGATGCGCGCTCCGAGCAGGCCGATCATGCCGTACAACACCACGCCTGCGCCGCCAATGACACCGGGCGGCACGGTGTTGACGGCCGCGCCAAACTTGGGGCACAGCGACAAGAGCAGCGCCGTCCCTGCGGCGATCCAGTACACGGCGGTTGAGTAGACCTTGGTCGCCGCCATGACGCCGATGTTCTCTGCGTAGGTCGTCGTGCCGGAGCCTCCGCCTAGGCCAGCGAAAGCGGTTGCCACGCCATCGGCCAGCAACGCGCGGCCAATCGACTTGTC
>WQYN01000008.1 GCA_009781225.1 Micrococcales bacterium
ACCCCCCCCTTTCTGTTCCGCCGACCCACGCTGTACCCCCCACACGCTGCACCTCCGCTTTGTTCCATCGACCCACGCTGCCCCGCGCATTTTTCCGCCCACTCCTCGCGCGGGCACCGACTCATGCCAGCCCTGGCTAACCACAGCGACCAAGGGTGGGTTGATGCAGTAGCATCTGATGCATGAGAACCACTCTCGCGATTGATGATGACATCCTTCAGGCCGCACACGAACGTGGTCGCGTCGAGCGGCGCACGGTGGGCTCTGTCATCTCAGACTGGGCACGCTGCGGCTACGCTCACCGGGGCGTTGTCCCCTCGCGGCAGGACAACACCGATGCCGACGACCAGACCCTTCAGCGTCTCGGGGTGCACGTCCTGCCCTCACGGGGCGGTGTCGTGACCAATGACGAGATCAACCGGATCCGAGAGGAGATCGGCGTCTGATGGTCGCGCTCCTTGACGTCAACGTCCTCCTTGCCCTGTTCGATCCTGACAATCTTCGTCATCTCACAGCGCGCACGTGGTTTGAGAAGAACGCCGCATCGGGCTGGGCGACCTGCCCGCTGACCGAGAACGGTTTTGTTCGGGTGATCAGCCAGCCTGCCTACACGAACCCGTTCGACATCGACTCTGCTGCCAGCGCCCTCCGGGCGTCAACCACGAGCCCGTTCCACGTGTTCTGGCCCTGCGACATCTCGCTCCTCGACGCCGACTTGGTCAGCCCCAGTACCATCCTCGGCCCAGCCCACATCACCGACGCCTACCTGCTCGCGCTCGCGATTGCCCACGGTGGCGCCTTCGTTACCTTCGATCACCGGATCAACCCCGCCTCAGTCGCCGGGTTCCGTCCCGACCGACTGATCGTCCTGTAGGTCTTCCGGGCTACTCGCAGCCCCAGTTTGTCGCTTGCTCAGAATCCGTTGCGTCCGAGCAGGGGAAGTAGTCGTCGATGTTCGCCTGGGTGATGATCGTGGGTTCGAGCGTGTAGATCCCAACCTCTTTGACTCCGTTGTTCAGGGTGAAGTCGGGTGCCGGGAGCTCGGGCGAGGTGAGCAGGTGGGTGATGATCTCTAGCGTCCGCACGACCAGGTCGTCGGTCGGCTTGGCGATGGTCGCGTACTGCTTGCCCGCGCGGACCCAACCGATCGAGATGTCCTCAGCGTCCAGGCCGTCAACCACCGGGAGGTCAAAGCCGGCGCCCTCACAGGCGGTCAGGACCGCGCGGGCAATGCCGTCATTGGGCACCAGTACACCAACCGGGCCGATGCCGTCGGTGTAGGTCGACGTCAACAGCGACTCCATGCGGGTCTGCGCCTTCTCATTAGCCCAGTCCTGGGTCGCAACGTCGGCGAACGACGCCTGCCCGGAACCGACAACAACATCGCCGCCATCAATCATGGGTTGGAGGAGGCTCATCGCACCGTCAAAGAACGAGGCCGCGTTCGGGTCCGTCGCACCAGCGAACAGCTCGATGGTCCACGGCTTGGGAGCGCCGCTTTCCTCAAGCCCCTGAATCAGCGCCTGACCTTCCGCGACGCCCGTGGCAAACGCGCCGTACTGGACGACGCCGTCAACCGAGGCGGTTCCATCAATCGTGCGGTCGTAGCCGAGGACGATGACGTTCTGAGCCTTGGCCTGGTCCAACACGTTTCCCAGTTGGTTGCCGTCGACAGCGCCGATAATGATCACCTTGGCGCCCTGCGCGATCATCGCCTCGATCTGCTGGATCTGCTTGCCCGAGTCGTTGCCCGCGTCATCGACAACGACCTCGAAACCGGCAGCCTCAAGAGCCGGCCCGAAGTGGGCGGCGTAGCTGTTCGGGCCAGCCCAGTTCTGAGTACCCTGCCAGGGCATCGACACTCCGATGAGGTCGCCCAGCTGGAGTGCGGCCGTGGCGTCCGGCGTCTCGGGCTCGGCCGGCGGTGGGACACCCTCGGGGGTGCTCCCCTCCGGCGGTGCCTGGGAAGTATCGAAGCCGGGTGCGGCCACATTGTCGCCGGGCGCCGGTTCGAACCCCCGGGGTGTGGTGTTAACGAACACCGCGAGGCACACCGCTGCAACACCCACCGTTGCCAGAGCCATCGCCGGCAGCAACAGCCGCGACCGCCCAGGTGGCCACCCCTTTTCCGACGCCGGGACCGAACCAAGGGGCCGCGACCGCAGGGGCAGTGTCCCCTTCGCCGACGATGTCACCGCCGGCGTTACTTCATCTTCCCCCGAGCGCACGATGGCGTCCCTCGCCATCAGCTCCGAGATCCGCCTGGTCACACCTTCAGGTGGAGAAGAGTCCGGTACCCGAGCAGCCGGATTCTGTCGCCGGAACCGCGAGATGATTGTCATCACTCCTCCCCCTCCACACCCATGCGTGCACGGTAGGCAGCAGCCAAAGCAAGACGGGCCCGGTGTAACCGAACCCTCACCGCAGCAACAGAGCACCCCGCCAACCGTGCACACTCAGCGTTCGACAGCTCATCCCAATGGCGAGCCATCAACAACTCCCTCTGCTCGGGACTCAACAACCCCACCGCCTCCATCAGCGTCCCAACCCGAGGATCCCCCTCGTCGGGAGGCGCAACAAAGCCGGGAACAGCACCGGTGCGTATCTGGTTCGACAGATCCCGATGCAGGTCAGCGAAACGACCATTAGCCCTACGCTGGTTCGACAACAAGTTCCGGGCCGTGACGAACGACCACCCAGGCCGGGGGACACCGCCATCGACCGTCTTCCACGCGATCGTGAACACCTCCGCGGTCAAGTCCTCCGCCGCAGCCCGGTCACCCATGCGACGCAAGAGGTAGCCAAACACGCGAGGACACTCATCGGAGTACCACGCGGTGAAAGCCTCAGGATCCCTTGTCACCGAGACTTGACCACTCGCCGGAGCAGGCACCGTTGACGTCGCAACACGGGAAGGCTGACCCTCACCGGTCGGACCGTCATCGTCCACCGCGCGAGCGAAACCCCGTCCCGGAGGATCCACCGTGGTGCTCACCCAGCTCATGTCCTCTACGTAGCAAAACAAGCCCGATCGTTACGCGACTACGCGTCAACCCCACCGTACTAGCACCCCACGCCCACAGCCCCGCCGCCCCACCGTGCGCTGTCAGCCCGGGCCCCCGGCCCAAACGCAAACTGGGGAGTGGTCTCGTTGAATCTGCTGAGGGCAAATCCAACGAAACCACTCCCCAGTGCGGGAATGTCCGCCCTTACGGGCCCCCGCCCCACAGCACGGGGCCTCGGGGGCGGGGCGGTTACGAACGGGTTAGGCGGCCTAGCTCTTCGGCGTGTTGGTCTAGGAGGACCAGGGTGCCGTTGTCGAGGCCGGCGCGGGTCGACCGATAGAGCCAGTAGGAGGTCGAGACGCCTTCGCAGCCGATCAGTGTCTCGATCCCGGACGTGGAGAAGATCTTTCCTTCGTCTCCGACCAGGCGCCAAGCTCCTCCGCTCCCGTTGCAGCCGTCCGAACCTTCCCAGGTTCCGTCGGCGTTGAACGTGAGGAAGGGCTCGGTGGTGAACTGCTCCACCGGGACCCAACGTCCCAGAAGCTGCTCGGCAGTCGCGGGCTCAAGGCCATCCGGCAGCGGGACAGGCTTCGCGAGCCAGTCGCGAAGTTCGTCGGTGATCTCCGGCGGCTCGCGGAAGAAGTCGGCCGAGTTCCGGTCGGGGGGCGGCGCCCCGTCGACGGTGAGCGTGGCCAGCTCGGCGCCATCGGCGGCCATGAGCCTCCATCCGTCTTCCGTCGGCTCGTAGGATGCGATCGAGGACAACCAAGGCGCCGTCTGCGACTCCCCATCCTTTCCGCAAGCCCCGGACCAGCTATGCGGCTCGGAGGCAAAGAAGGATTGGTCATCGGCATACCAGCCGCCCTCGAGGAAGCCGCACGTCCGCCATAGCTGGTAGGAGAAGTGATCGAGGCGCAGCCAGGTGTCGGGTTCCTCGCTGTCCGTGGAGACCCGCCAGATGTTGACGAGACCGATCGGGTCTGATCCGGGTGCGTCGTCGACCGCAGGCGGATCGACGTCGAGCGGCGCCTCATTGTCAGGAGGCATGGGGTCGGGCGAGTCCTCGCCCGGTTGAGTCGTAGTCGTGTCGAGGGTTGGCGACTCGGGGGACTCTCCCGAGACCGAGGCGCACCCGGTGAGCAGCAGCAAGCTGAGGACAGTGGGCAGAATGCGACGCATGGTAAACCTTTCTGTAGACGGCAACAACTCCCCCCAGTCGGGCCAAAGGTAACACCGGTTCAGCTGACAGAAGAGCGCCGCGGCTCCTCGGTGTCATGGGCCCCCCGGGGCAGTGCGCACAGGACCACCTCGCCCTCGCACTTAGGAACGAACTGCATCTTTGCAGCTAGACACACCAAACGATGGGCGGTGGCGGCGGGATTTGAACCCGCGGTGGAGTTACCCCCACACACGCTTTCGAGGCGTGCTCCTTAGGCCGCTCGGACACGCCACCGCGGATTAGGTTACCTGCTTCCCGCCCCCCGCACCACTGCCCGCAGAAACTTGGGAGTGCTCTGACAGGTTTTGGCGCCCGCAGTCAGCTGGTGGAGCACTCCCAAGTTTCGGGGGGGGCGGTGTTGGCGGCTCGTTGCGCTTGGGCGCGAAAAAAGAGCGGAGGAGGGCGGCGGATTCTGCTTCTCGGACGCCGGCGACTACCTCGCAGCGGTGGAGGGAGTTGCGGTCACGCGGGAGGTCCCACACGGAGCCGGCGGCACCGGCCTTGGGGTCCCAAGCAGCGAAAACGATCCGGTCCACGCGGGCGGCGAGGGCCGCGCCGGCGCACATCGGGCAGGGTTCAAGGGTCACCACAAGGGTGCATCCCTCCAAATGCCAGCTCCCCACCGCCGCGGCGGCCGCGCGCAGAGCGAGAATCTCGGCGTGGGCGGTCGGGTCGGCGTCGGCCTCGCGCCGGTTGCGCCCGCTCCCCAGCACCGTTCCCGAAGAATGGACGATGACGGCCCCCACCGGCACATCCGCACTCGCCGACGCTTGCCGAGCCTGCGCCAGGGCGAGATCCATCCACGAGGAGAAGTCCGCCATCGTCCTCACCCCACACCTCCTGCCCGCGCCCACCGGATTCAGAGTTGAAGTGCGACGGCGGAGCGTGGTTGGGAGTCTAGCGGGGGGTGAGTGAGGCCCGCGCCCACCGGACGTCGCCGGCAGACCCGCCCGGGGAAACCTGGGAGTGGTTTCAATGAATTGGCGTTCGGTGTCTTCATGGAAACCACTCCCCAGTATGGGCGAGGGGGGGCGGGTTGTGCGGAGGGGGCGCGGGCGAAAGACCCGCCCTGCGTCATCGTCCGCCGTGGGCGATAGATCGCGGTAGGTTTCCTGCATGGATGTGCTCACGGTCAACCACCCTCTCGTGGAACACAAACTCACCTTGCTGCGCGACGAGAAGACGGACTCGCCGAAGTTCCGCAACCTTGTCGACGAGCTTGTCATGCTCCTCGCCTACGAAGCTACGCGGGAGATCGCCGTCGAGCCGTGCAGCATCGTCACGCCCGTCGCGCCGACCACCGGTGTCCGGCTGCGCGACCCACGCCCGCTCGTCGTCCCGATTCTCAGGGCTGGGCTGGGGATGCTCTCGGGCATGACCCGGCTGCTGCCGACCGCCGAGGTGGGATTCCTCGGCCTCCAGCGCGACGAGGAGACGCTCCAGGCCATCACCTACGCCAACCGCCTGCCCGACGACATCACCGGTCGCCAGTGCTTTGTCCTCGACCCGATGCTCGCGACCGGCGGGACGCTCATTGCTTCGATTGCCTACCTGGTGGAACGTGGTGCCTGCGATGTCACCGCGATCTGCCTTCTCGCCGCTCCCGAGGGCTTGCGTGCCCTGGAGAACGATGGCGGAGACCTGGCCAACGTGAGGATCGTCACCGCGGCGGTGGATGAGCGACTCAACGACCGCGCGTACATCGTGCCGGGTCTGGGCGATGCGGGGGACCGGCTCTACGGCGTGGTCGACTAAAGGTTCAGGGCTGCGCCTGGCGTGGTGCTCCAAGCTGGAGAAGCCGAGACCGGTGCGCGTTGGATCGGTGCGCTTCCGGCGTCAGCGGTCCCCCCGGCCGCCTTCTCGGCTCCTCCAGCGGTCTTGGATGCCCCGTGATCTGCAGCGTCACCATCAGCGGGGCTCGTTGTGGCGCCGTGGGCCGTCGGGGCCTCACGCAGGGCTTGCAGAATCGCCGCGAAACCCGCGCCGCCCAGGATCTCTGGGCCGATCACGGACGGCAGCGCCTCGGGGATGTGGGTGAGACCGTGGCCCGCTCGGCGGCATGCCTCACAGACGGCGAGGTGGTCGTCAACCCTTTCTCGCTCGCGGCTGGCCAGGGCGCCGCGCGCCCACGGGGGAAGGTGGCCGGCCACCGACCGGCAGGGCGCCGCGAGCTGCGTCGACATGTGGTGGTGGAAGAACGCCTCCCTGAGGCCTTCGGTTGCCCGGTGGAGCAGGGCGGTTGCTCCGTTGGGGCTCAGCCCCAGGACCGGGGCAATCTGCTCGGCGGTAAGGCCTTCGATCTCGGCGTACCACAGGATTGAGCGCCAGCGCTCGGGGAGGGAGGTGAATGCGGCGCGGATCATCGCCTGGTCGGCGGCGTCCTTGGGAGTCAATCCCTCGGGCGCCGGTCCCTTTGCGACCAGGTCCTCGCCACCATCCGCCCACCCCACCGGGGAGCAGCCCGCCTCCCCCGACAGCTGCAAGATCGAGGCAAACAGGGAGGCACGGAAGAAGGAGTCGGGACCTCCACCTTCCTGAAGTAGGCGGAAGATCTGGGCAAACACCTCCGAGACAAGGCCCTCGGCCTCCGCTGGGGAGGACGCATAGTGCAGGGCAACCACCATCGCGGCGGCGCGGTGCCGCGCGCAGAGTTCTGCGTACGCGTCGTCGTCGCCACTACGTGAGGCGCTGATCAGTTCGGCGTCGCTAGCGAGTTCTTGCGCGTCGCTCGTGTTCGCGGCGCGCTCAACGCTCGTCTCCATTTCGCGGTGTCTCCAGCAGTTTTGGGGGTTCTTCCGCGGTCGCGATGTGAGACCGCTACAAGAGAGACGGCCGACCCGCGTCATAGTGACGCCGTTTGGCCGTCTCACTCTCGTGACCGTATTCACGACGCATGCCATCGTCACGACCCCAGAGTCGGTGCGCGATGCTTGGCGGCTGCGGTCAACCCAGAGCGTTTGGTTGCGTCCACACGACTGGTATGCCCCGGAAGTCGAGGCCGTCGCGGAGTTTGTCGCCGCGGGCGATGACCCGATTCCCGCTCTGGAAGCCCTGGGTCGTGCCCGCGCAGAAGCCGGCGTCGGACTCGCGGAGACGCTGGCGGATATTCGTTGCCTAATGGAGACCGCCCCGTTTGCGCTCGACGAATGGTGTACCGCATCGGCCGCCGCCCAGGGATGGGCCGACGGCGCCGCCATCGCCGCGAGCCCAGCACCCATCATGGACCCGGTCACCGACCTGGCGACCATGCCTTACCTCATCGTCCGTCTGCGCGAGGTTTACGCCCAGGCGGCGGCCGAGGATCGCGACGTGAGTCAAACCCATGCTCTCCTCATCGCAGAAACAGCGGTGACCTGCTCCGATCCGTGGCAGCGGTTGCGCCGCGGCGCGATCCTCGGCGATGTCTTGCGGAAGGTGTTTTCCGCCGGCGAACCGCCGATCTCCCTGGGCTCCTGCTCCGGCGCGGCGATCATTTTGGTCACCCGCGGCCCGAAGCTGGGCCTCCAGATCCATGCCCTTCGCCACCAGCTTGAACGCGATCTCGAGCCTCTCCAGCGCCGGATGGCCGCCCGCCATCCCGTGCGCTTGTGGGTCGAATCGCTGCCGGAGACATACCAGGCGTCCCGGCACCTCCTGGCCGACTTGGCCCGCTGAGCAAGCCGGGCTCTCCTCTGGCGCCCCAGAGAAGAGCCCGGCTGTCCCCCCGTTGTCGCATCCGCGGCACGCCATGGGTGAGTGACGTCATCGTCCGCATCTGCTGGTGCCCAAGACTATCTCAAGCCGCCTCACGCAGCGCGCGTTGATGGACGATGGCGGCCCTCGCGTCGCGCTTGGATTGTCGCCCGAGGGGCAGCATGGGTGGTGCTTGATCCCTAAGGTGAGGTTGATGACGGAGTCTCGGCGCAGGATCGGCGCGAGTCGGGTATTCTCGACGGAGCCCAATGGAGCTGTCGCCTAGTGGCCTATGGCGCACGCTTGGAAAGCGTGTTGGGTGCAAGCCCTCGGGGGTTCGAATCCCCCCAGCTCCGCTCGCTGCGCGCCCCCTTAGCCGAGTGTGTATGATGTCGGCAAGTCTGCCCTCGGGCGAACTGTGTTTTTCCTGACCACGGTGCTTTTTTTCGAGAGGGGAAACCTCATGGGGTCGGCGTCTTTTGAGCGGTCGCGTGCTCGTTTTGGGTCGAGGACGGCGGTGGCCTGCGCGGCGGTTATCTGTCTTCTTGCTGGTGGCCTGGGGTCGTGCAGCTCGGCGGAGGAGGGTGAGGAAACCGGTATCGAGTCCTCGGCCGCGACACCCAGCAGTCCGGATGTCCAGCCGCCGACGGCCGAGAACCCGACTCCTGCGGATCGTCCGCCCGTCAACGATCCGGACCACACGCTCGACTGGATCCCCGAGGGAGGCCTGCCGGCACCGCTGTGCCCAGCCTTCGGTTTCGGTAACCTGTCTCAGGGGCCGATGGCAGATCGCTGCCTGGTGTTGGACACTGCCGAGCCGCTTCCTCCTGGGGCGTTGGAGGAGAAGACGGTGTTCGAGCCTGTCGGAGGCTTCGGCGATCCCCTTGCCCGATTCGTCGACATCAGGACCGTTTCTGACAACGGTGAGCTGTTCTACTTCGAGTCGGGCCCTGATGATGCCGACCTGGTCTGGGGAGCCACCGATTTCTGGCGCTTTGGGACGCTGGTGGGGGACGAGTATCGCCCGTTGCCGAGCCCTGACCTGGAAGGTCGTACAGCCACTCTTTGGTCGGGAGCCACCTACGCAGACGGCCTGTGGGCATGGTCGGAAGGGCCTGCCGATCCGCTAGCTCCCGGGGACTGGTGGGCCATCATGGTCGGAAACGAAGAGGGCACCAACACCATCGTCTCCGCGAATGACTACCCCAGCGACGTCATGGGTCCCTATCCCTATCGACTGAAGTTCGCGGGAGATTGGCTGTTCTGGACCGCCATGACACCGGAAGGCGAGGACGGAGAATCCGTCCAGCAGCTGTGGGCAGCGCCCGTTGATGGCACGCAGAAACCCCAGCTGGTGGACAGCAACGTCGATGCGCGCATGTTCGATAGCAGTGGGGACGGGTACTGCTACTACGCGGTCGTCTCCGATGACGAGTTCACCATCAAGAGGGTCAGCTCAGACCTGAACGCCCAGACCGTCATCGCACCATTGCCCCACGCGGTGGACTGGGGCTTGGACAACGTCACCGCCAGCGGTGACTACCTAGCGTGGAGCATCCAGGCCTACGGAGACTCCCCCACCAACATCGTGACCCTGGTCAACCTTGCCACCGGGGCCACCACGGTGTACGGCTCCGCGACGGTCGGATACCTGAACCAGGAAGGCGTGTCCTGTACCGAAGACGTCTGCGCCTGGGGGTACGCCGCAGCCGATCCCCATCCCGGCGGGGAGTACCTAGTGAACATGGAGACCGAGAAGGTGTGGCGCCTGAACGATGGCGACCCCTCGGCGCGCATCCACCTGAACGGCACATGGGTGCTGTGGGAGACCGAGAACCCCGAGCCCGGCGACGGCCCCTTCTATCCCGTGTTCCACGTGGGCCAACTAGATCTCACCCAGCTCTAGCCAGGCCCAGGCGAGCCCACCGCCAGGCTGACGCGGCCGTCATCGTGCGCGGATGACGTGCCTGGGTGACGCTGGGTTTCACGGCGAAGTGTACAATAATTCTGTACAAGAAGGGAGTGCCTGGTGACCACCATCGAGACGACCTACTCGCAGGCCCGCCAGTCGTTGAAGTCTCTGCTCGACCGCGTGGTGGATGACCGCGTGGCCATTACGATCCGACGGCGCGGCGGCCGCGATGTCGCAATGATCTCCGCCGACGAACTGACCAGCCTTGAGGAGACCGCCTACCTACTGCGCTCACCGGCCAACGCTGAGAGACTGCTGACCGCGCTGAACCGCTCGCGCACCGCGACCCTCGAACCGATGGCGCTCTCGACGCTGGAACAGCTGGTGGAGGGGGACGGCCATCGCTGACCGCCTGCTGGTCTGCCACCCCGAGTTCATCGAGGACCTGTTGCATTGGGTCGCGACAGACCGTCGTACCGCCCGACGTCTCCTCACCCTTGTCAAGGCAACGATGAAAGACCCGTTTGACGGGATCGGTAAGCCGGAGCCCCTGCGGCACGTCGGTCCCGACGTCTGGTCGCGGCGCATCACTCGCGAGCACCGTTGCGTGTACCGAGTGCTGGGAGATCGAGTGGAGTTCCTGCAGGGCCGCTACCACTACTGACCGCTTCCCCTGGTCGGGCTGCTGACGGGGTGGGTGGGGAGCGGTTATGCTGGGCGAGACCTCCCGTGTGGCGTCACCCTGCTGAACCCCCCCAGGGCCGGAAGGCAGCAAGGGCAGGCGGGCTCTGGCGGGTGCACGGGAGGTCCTTCCTTCCCACATCGCCGCGAGCATGTGAAAACCCAACAACTAACGCGGATGACAGCGATCTTAGTTGTCGGGTTTTCGCGGGCTCGCGCGGGGGGAGTCGCGGGGAGCCGGTGGGCGGCGGTGGCGCGTGTCCCCGGGGGGCCGTAAGGTCTAGGGCGTGACTCAGGCTTTGTATCGGCGCTACCGACCAGAGACGTTCCGTGAGGTGATCGGGCAAGATCATGTGACCGAGCCGTTGTCCGCAGCGCTGCGGTCCGGGCGGGTGTCCCATGCCTACCTCTTCTCGGGGCCTCGGGGGTGCGGGAAGACGACGTCGGCGCGCATCCTCGCCCGTTGCCTCAACTGTGCGCAGGGGCCGACTCCGGATCCTTGTGGCACCTGCGATTCCTGCCGGGAGTTGGGGCGCGGCGGCGGCGGGTCGCTCGACGTCGTGGAGATCGACGCCGCCTCCCACAACGGGGTCGAGGATGCCCGTGAGCTGCGCGAACGGGCCTTGTACGCTCCAGCTCGCGACCGCTTCAAGGTGTTCATCCTCGACGAGGCCCACATGGTCACCAACCAGGGGTTCAACGCCCTGCTCAAGGTGGTCGAGGAGCCGCCGGCGCACGTGAAGTTCATTTTCGCGACCACCGAGCCGGAGAAGGTCATCGGCACAATCCGCTCGCGCACTCACCACTATCCCTTCCGCCTCGTCCCCCCGGGGACCATGCTCGACTACATGGCTCACCTGTGTCGCGCCGAGGAGGTCGCTGTCGAGGAGGGGGTCTTGCCGCTCGTTGTCCGCTCGGGTGGTGGGTCGGTCCGCGACACCGAGTCGGTGCTTGACCAGCTCATGGCCGGTGCCGAGGATCAAGAGATCACCTACCGTCGCGCTGTGGCCCTGCTCGGCTTCACCCCCGAGAGTCTCCTCGATTCCATGGTCACCGCTTTGGCGGAGCACGATGGCGGAGCCGCCTTCCGAGCGATCGACGCCTGCGTGGAGTCGGGCCAGGATCCGCGGCGCTTCGCGGAAGACCTCCTGGAGCGGCTCAGTGATCTTGTGGTTCTCGCGGCGGCGGGCGATGGCGCCCGGTCGGCTTTCTCCTCGATCCCAGAGGACACGCTGGCATCGATGCAGGCCCAGGCGGCGAAGGTGGGTCTGGCCGCCCTGTCGCGGGCTGCCGATGCTGTGAGCCTTGGCGTCACCGAGATGACGGGTGCGACCTCGCCGAGGCTCCAGCTGGAGTTGATCATCGCTCGGATGCTCGTCCGAACTCAGACTCCTCCGCCGGCGGTCGGATTCGACCACCGCCCTGCCCCAGGACCCTCTACAGTCCCACCGCGAGATTTGGTGCCCCCACGGGGATCGGCTGCTCCTAAGCGAGGCGAGCAAGTGCCCCCCGCCGCGGGGCCGTCATCGTTCGACGGGGGAGGAGAGCAGGTCCCGCCGACCGTCGGGCCGCCTGGCTGGGAAGCCGCACCGACCCCGGCACCGGTGTCCCCACCACCTGCGGGGGGAGTGAGCTTTGGCTGGGTCGCGGAGAACTGGGGGCAGATCTTGGCTCGGGTAAGCCGAGAATCCCGACTCGCCCATGTGTTCATCCAGGCTGAGGTCAGCCTCGCGGCCGTCGAGGGCGACATTGTCACCGTTTCCGTCGACAGTCCAGGCAAGGTCTCGACGTTTTCTCGGCCTCGGTTCAAGGATCCGCTGGTTGCAGCCCTCAAGGCGGTGACCGGCGTCGATCTTTCGGTCGAGGCCGTCGTGGCGCTCCGCGACACGCCCCCCGTCAGCAGCCCAGGCCCTGTCGGCAGTCCAGTCTCGGCGACCACACCGGCCCCGACGCCAGCGCGGGGGGTTGAAGCGCCGCATCGAGACCGGCCCGACCCGCCGGGCCCGCGGGACCTGGGACCGGACCTGGCCCCGGCCCCCACCCTCACCGGCCCACCGGACCCGCCCGACCCTTCCCTCCCCGCCCCCGCCGCGGACCCGGACCCCCCCGACCCGGGCCCCTCCCCCACCGACCCCGACGCCGAGGATGCGGGTCTGCTCGGCGTCTCCCTGCTCCAACGAGCCTTGGGCGCCTCGATCATCGAGGAAACCCTCGACCCGGAGCCGTGAGACGTCAGGCCGGATTCTGCGTGAAACAGTAGGGTGTCAGACGTGTATTCAGGAGCGGTGCAGGACCTGATTGAGCAGTTCGGGAAGCTGCCGGGAATCGGGCCTAAGTCTGCCCAGCGGCTTGCCTTCCACATTCTCGCGGCGGACCCCGAGGAGGTACGGGCCTTGGCCGACGCGCTGAGTGAGGTCAAAGCCAAGGTTCGGTTCTGCTCAACCTGCGGCAACGTCGCCGAGGAGGAGCAGTGCGCACTGTGTCAAAACCCGCGACGTGATCCCTCCCTCCTGTGCGTTGTCGAAGAGCCGAAGGACATCGTCGCCATTGAACGCACTCGCGAGTACCGGGGGCGGTACCACGTTTTGGGCGGAGCCATCAACCCGATCCGGGGGATCGGACCCGACGAGCTGCGGGTGCGCGCCCTGTTCGAACGGCTCCAATCCGGCGAGGTCAAGGAGGTCATCCTCGCGACGAATCCCAACATTGAGGGCGACGCCACCGCCACCTATCTCGCCCGGAATCTCCTCGCGGCCGGTGTCCACGTCTCACGATTGGCGTCCGGACTGCCCGTCGGAGGGGACTTGGAGTACGCAGACGAAGTAACGTTGGGGCGTGCATTCGAGGGAAGGAGGCCCGTGACATGAGCGAGTCGGGCTCCAATGCAAAACTGGTCAGCGACTGTGCACGCATGGCCCACGCCTTCAAGACACTGATCGACGTCTACACCGAGGTTGCGGCCAACACCAATCCCGCAGCTGCGTTGCCGATGCTCGCCTGGGCTACCGCCGATGGTGCCGCGGCCGCCGCGCGCCTGGCAGCTATCAAGGATGTTGATCCGCCCGCCGGAGACCTGGAGGAGCCCCCCTTCTTTGACCTGGACCCCCTGCGCTCGGGTCTGGCCAACGTCCTGGGGGAAAACGACGTCTACAACGAGCTGGAGGACTCGAGGGCCGAGGACGCGCTGGTCGGACAAGAGTCGATCACCGAATCGATCCTCACGGCTGTCTCTGCTTTCCGGGTGGGCCTCTACTACTACGAGACTGCCGGACCGACCGCGGCCATGTGGTACTGGCAATACTCGGCAATGACCATGTGGGCCGACCGCATCGCCTCGGCCCTGCGCCAAGTTCTTCTGCTCCTGTCTGCGGCCCACCGTCAAGGCCACGCCCAGCTGGTTCACGCCCTCAAGGAGCTGCGGCGCACACTCGAAGTCACGGCTGCCGTGACCGGAGAGATCTCCGTTGTCAACCTCTCTGAAGCCCTCCCCCCGCGATCGTGAAAAGAGCGTCCCAGCCGTGAGCATCGTCGTCCAGAAGTACGGAGGCTCCTCCGTCGCTGACGCCCAGTCCGTCAAACGCGTGGCCCGCAGAATCGTCGAGTATGGCCGAGCTGGCCACGAGGTCGTAGTCGTGGTTTCCGCCATGGGGGACACCACCGACGACCTCATTGACCTCGCCGAACGCGTCACCCCCACCCCGCCGGCCCGGGAGCTTGACATGCTCCTGACGGCCGGGGAGCGAATCTCCATGGCCCTACTCGCCATGGCGATCAACGCGCTGGGGCATGAGGCCCGCTCCTTCACCGGCTCCCAGGCGGGCGTCATCACCGACGCGGCCCACGGCAAGGCCCGGATCATTGACGTCACCCCCGGCAGGATCCGCAGCGCGCTCGATGACGGCGCCGTCGCCATCGTCGCCGGATTCCAGGGGGTCTCCCAGTCGACAAAGGACATCACGACGCTGGGGCGCGGCGGTTCCGACACGACGGCGGTCGCCCTGGCCGCCGCCCTCGACGCCGACGTCTGCGAGATTTACACCGATGTCGACGGCGTCTTCACTGCTGACCCGAGAATTGTGCCCGCCGCCCGCCAAATCCCCTCGATCAGCGCCGAGGAAATGCTTGAGATGGCGGCGAGCGGCGCGAAAATCCTCCACCTGCGCTGCGTGGAGTACGCCCGACGCTACGGGGTGCCGCTCCACGTTCGCTCCAGCTTCTCCACGAACCCGGGCACCGTCATCGTCCCTGATGAGACGGCTGTTTTCCCGATCTCTCCCACCGACTACTACCGCCCGAAAGGGGATGTGATGGACCACAGTAGGGAGGCGCCCCTCATCTCCGGGGTCGCCCATGACCGATCTCAGGCGAAGATCACCGTTGTCGCCGTCCCCGACGTTCCCGGCACCGCCGCCGCGGTCTTCGAGGCCGTCGCCGCCGCCGGGGCGAACATCGACATGATCGTCCAGAACGTCTCCCACGAGGGGGAGGGTCAGACCGACATTTCCTTCACCCTCCCGGCCACGGACGCCCCGGCGACCGTCTGCGCACTCGAGGCCGCGAAGGCGCGCCTGGGGTTCACGGAGCTGATCTTTGTCGACAAGATCGGCAAGCTCTCGCTCGTCGGCGCGGGGATGCGCTCCCACCCGGGAGTCTCCGCCAAGCTCTTCGCCGCCTTGTCCCAAGCCGGAGTCAACATCGAGATGATCTCCACCTCGGAGATTCGCATCTCGGTGGTCACTGGCGTTGATGTCCTCGATGATGCCGTGCGTGCCGTCCACTCGGCGTTCGATCTCGATTCAGCAGACGGTGAAGCGATCGTGTACGGAGGGACAGGACGATGACGGCACTTTCCGTCGGCGTAGTCGGCGCAACTGGGCAGGTGGGCCGGGTCATGAGGACCCTGCTGGAAGAACGCGCCTTCCCCATCAAGGACATTCGCCTCTTCGCCTCGGCGCGCTCGGCTGGGACGACCCTGACGTTCGCCGGCCGCGACGTCGTCGTCGAGGACGCGGCGACAGCGGATCCAAGCGGGCTTGACGTGGCCCTGTTCTCCGCAGGAGGTGGCACCTCGCTCGCGCTCGCCCCGAAGTATGCGGCAGCGGGCGCCATCGTCATCGACAACTCCTCAGCTTGGCGGGCCGATCCCGAGGTTCCCCTCATCGTTGCCGAGGTCAACGGGCACCTGGCGACCTCGCCTCCCAAGGGCATCATCGCGAACCCCAACTGCACCACCATGGCCGCGATGCCGGTTCTCAAGCCCCTCCACGACGAGGCGGGCCTGCGGACCCTCATCGCCTCGACCTACCAGGCGGTCTCTGGGGCGGGGCTCGTGGGGACGTCCGAGCTCGCCACCCAGGCGAAGGCTGCGGCAGCGCAAGACCTGGCCGCGCTGGCACTGGACGGGCGCGCAGTGGAGTTTCCGCCATCGTCCGCTTTCCCGGCGACCATCGCCTTCAACATCGTCCCCCTCGCCGGAGGTCTTGCGGACGATGGCGAAACCTCCGAAGAGAAGAAGTTGCGTGACGAGAGCCGCAAGATTCTCGATATCCCCGATCTCGCGGTCGTGGGGACATGCGTGCGTGTGGGCGTCTTCTCCGGGCATGCCTTGGTCATCAACGCTGCGTTCTCCCGGCCCATCACCCCCGAGCACGCCACGAATCTGCTGGTCGAGGCGCCAGGGGTGGAGGTTGTCGCCGTCCCGACTCCGCTTGATGCGGCGGGGATCGACTCGGTGCTCGTCGGGCGGATCCGGCGTGATCCGACAGTCTCGGGTTCCTGCGGTCTGACAATGGTGGTCATTGGGGATAACCTTCGTAAGGGCGCCGCTCTCAACGCCGTTCAGGTCGCCGAAATCCTCGCGGCCTGACCGTGGCGCGCGGGCCCGCCTGATCGCCCACTACTTTCATCAAGGAGCTGTCCTGGCAATGAAAAAACTGATCAATTCCCCAGCTGACGTGGTCGCCGAAGCCCTCCAGGGCCTGGTCGCCGCGAACCCCCACCTCGCCCTCAACGCGGACCACGCCGTGGTCTACCGCGCGGATGGGCCCACCCCTGGCAAGGTCGGCGTCATCTGCGGCGGCGGCTCTGGCCACGAGCCCGCGCACGCTGGGTTCGTGGGCCTAGGAATGCTCGACGCGGCCGCCTGCGGCGAGGTCTTCACCTCGCCTGTTCCCGACCAGGTGGTGGAAGCCACCAAGCGGGCCGATGGCGGCGCGGGCGTCGTCCACATCGTCAAGAACTACACCGGCGACGTCATGAACTTCGAGATGGCCGCCGAGATTTCCGCAGCCGAGTCGGGCGTCGAGATCGAGACCGTCCTCGTGGACGATGACGTCGCGGTCCAGGATTCCTTGTGGACGGCGGGACGCCGCGGCGTGGGCCTCACGGTCCTCGTCGAGAAGATCATCGGGGCTGCTGCGCAGGAAGGCTTGCCGCTCGCCGATGTCGCCGCCGCCGGGAGGGCTGTCGTGGCGCAGGGCCGGTCGATGGGCCTAGCTCTGACCCCGGTGACCACTCCGTCCGCCGGCAAGCCGATGTTCGAACTCGGGGAGAACGAGATCGAATTCGGCGTCGGCATCCACGGCGAGCCCGGCCGCGAGCGCCGTGCCCACGCCTCTGCCGCCGAACTGGCGAAGGCCCTGGCTCTGCCCATCATCGAGGACCTGCCGTTTGTCGCCGGCGACTCGGTGATCGCACTGGTCAACGGGATGGGCGCGACCCCACTCATCGAGCTGTGCCTCATGAACCACGAACTCGGCAAGATCCTGGCCGAGCACGGCATCACCGCGGCACGGACCCTCATCGGCAACTACATGACGAGCCTCGACATGGCCGGTGCCTCCCTGACTCTCCTGCGGGCCGACGCGCAACAGCTGGCCTGGTGGGATGCGCCCGTGCTGACAGCTGGCCTGCGCTGGGGGGTGTGATGACCCAGGAGCTGACCCTCGAGAACGCGAGGACGTGGATCCGGGGCTTTCGTGACGTCATCGCGCGCGAAGCTGGCACTCTCACCGACCTCGACTCGGCGATTGGCGACGGCGACCATGGCATCAACATGGCGCGCGGGATGGCGGCGGTCTCCGATGCCCTGACCCTCGATGATGCGACGGGCCCGCAGGCCAACGTGGCGGACCTGCTCAAGAAGGTAGGGATGACACTCGTCTCGACCGTCGGTGGCGCCGCTGGTCCGCTGTACGGCACGTTCTTCCTGCGCATGGGCACAGGAGCGCTCCCGGAGTCGCTGTCAGCCAGCGACTTTGGCGACGCCCTGGCCCGTGGGCTCGATGGGGTCGTGGCCCGTGGCAAGGCCGAGCTTGGTGACAAGACGATGATCGATGCGTTGGCGCCGGCGGTTGAGGCCTACCGAGCGGCCCTAGCCTCCGGGGGCGACCTCGCCTCGGCGACCGTCCAGGCTGCGGCGGCTGCGATCACGGGGCGTGACGCGACGATTCCTCTCGTTGCCCGCAAGGGACGTGCCTCCTACCTCGGGGAACGCTCGGCAGGCCATCAGGATCCTGGCGCCACGTCGATGGCGATGCTCCTGTCGGCGGCGGCCGACGCCGTGGCATGATCGCCGTTCTCGTTGTCTCCCACTCACGGCCGCTTGCAGAAGCGGCCGTGAGTCTGGCCTCCCAGATGGTGGGGGCTGGGGACGTCCCGGTTGCTATTGCGGCTGGGACTGCGGAAGGGGGGCTTGGGACAGACGCTCTTGCGGTGGTGGCCGGGTTGGAGCAGCTCGACAATCCCGATGGGACGTTGGTGCTGTCGGATCTGGGAAGCGCTGTTTTGTCGGCGGAGATGGCTCTGGAGATGGTGGACCCTTCGGTGGCTCGCCGGGTGCTGCTCAGTCCGGCACCGCTGGTGGAGGGCCTGGTTGCTGGCCTGGTGACCGCTGGGAGCGGGGCTGGGTTGAGGGAGTGCGCGGCCGAGGCGGCCCGAGGGCTCGCTGCCAAGCAGGCGCATCTGGGGGGTGATGAGCTGGGCGAGGTGGAGTCGAGTGATGCTGACGGGGCTGAGGTGAGGGCCGCCATCGTGCGCATTGTTAATCCCTCGGGGCTGCATGCGCGACCGGCGGCGACGTTGGTGTCTGCGGCGGGGAAGCTGGGAGGCGAGATTCGGCTGCGGAATGTGACGACGGGTTCGGGCTGGGTGTCTGCCGTGTCGCTGACTGGGGTGATGATTCTCGGGGCGGCTCTGGGGCATGAGGTCGAGGTCGAGGCGGGCGATCCGGCGGCGGTCTCGGCGCTCGTGGAGCTCATCGCGGCCGGGCTGGGTGAGCTTTAGATGGGCGGGCACACGCTGATTGTGACGAATGACTTCCCTCCGAAGACGGGGGGGATTGACCTATTTGCCCTGGAAATGACGCGGCGGTTTCCGCCGGACTCGGTGACGGTCGTGGCCTTTGGCGGGCCTGATGCCGATGCCGGGGACGCGGAGATGCCCTGGGAGGTGGTGCGTCTGCCGGTGCGCACGCTGCTGCCGACGCCTCGGACGATTTCCGCGGTGTGCGAGCTGGCGCGGGAGCGGGGGGCTGATTCTGTTTGGTTTGCCTCGTCCACACCGTTGGGGTTCATGGCGCGGAAGGTGCGGCATCGGACGGGAGTGCGCCGGATTGTCGCGACGAGCCACGGGCATGAGGTGTGGTGGGCGCGGATTCCCGGGGGGCGGCAGGTGTTGCGGAGGATCGGCGATTCGGTGGACGCGTTGACGTTCATCTCTAAGTACACGCGGGCTCGGATCGCTCCGGCGTTGTCGCCCGCGGCGCGTCGGAGGATGGTCGAGGTCTCGCCGGGGGTCAACCCATGGGGGTCGGGGGTTGGTTTGCCGGCTGAGGGGGAGGTGCCGAGGGGCGAGGAGTTAGGGGAAGCGTCGGCTGATGGGGGAAGGGCGCGGGCGCGACACGGCTTGGGGGAGGGGCCGGTGGTGCTGAGCGTCTCGCGGCTGGTGCCTCGAAAGGGGCAGGATCGGCTCATTGAGCTGTGGCCTTCGGTGGTGGCGGTGCATCCTGAGGCGAGGCTCGTCATCGTCGGCACGGGGTCCTACGAAGAGACTCTGCTGGAGATGGCGGAGGCCAGCGCGGCGTCATCGTCCATTGTCTTGACGGGGCGCTTGCCTGATGCGGACTTGGCGGACCTCTACGCGGCGGCGGCGGTGTTCGCGATGCCCTGCCGGTCCCGTCTTGGCGGGCTTGAGGTGGAGGGGCTGGGGATTGTCTTCTTGGAGGCCCAGGCGGCGGGGGTGCCGGTGGTGGTCGGGCGCTCGGGTGGGGCTCCGGAGGCTGTGATCGATGGCGAGACGGGGCTGGTCGTGGACCCAGGGGATCTCGGGGCGATCCGTGGGGCTGTGTTGGAGCTGTTGGGGGATCCGGAGCGTGCCGCGCGGATGGGGGCGGCGGGGCGGGCGTGGGTGACGTCTTCGTGGACGTGGGATGCGAGGTATGAGGTGCTTGCGGGGTTGCTGGGGCGGGGGTGACTGGGTGTGGCGCAGTGGCCGGCCCGGGGTGAGAGCCTTGTGCTAGTCTGGCTCGCGCTGCCCGACAGCGCGGGGCGTCCATACTTGCCAGTGGTGGCTTTGCCCTGAGCTGTGACAACACTCTGACGAACGGAATAATGCATGTCACGACCGATTCGCTCCGCCCTCACGGCACTTGGTGCCGGCATCGCCGCTCTTGGCTTGACCTTAGCGGGAGGGTTCCCAACCAGCGCAGCTCCGGACGCGGCCTTGGCTCCAGCCGATGCCAGCCTCGTCGCCGCCGACTGCGACTCCTTTGCCACGGCCTGCTCGTGGGACCTCAACTCACGGGTCGTGTCTCCCGTGGGCAGGACCGAGGTCTACCTGGTGTTCACCGCCCCGACGACGGGAGCCTTCCAGTTCACATCCTCCAGCCGCTCAGCCGACGCAAATCCGTACGGCTACCTCTACGATTCCGAGTTCAATCTCATTCTCTACGACGATGACAGCGGAGGGGACTACAACTTCCGGATCTCGGCTGACCTCGTGGCCGGAGAGGACTACTACCTCGTAGTCAGCCACTTCTCAAACGCACAGTCGGGCTCGTTCACCGTCAACTATGGCGCCGCCGCCGCCTGCAGTACGCGCGGTACCGCCTGCGCCTGGGACCTCACGCAGACGGTCTTCACCTTCACGGGGGCGCGTCCCGTCACCTTCTTCAAGTTCACAGCTGGAGACACCGGGGGCTTTTGGATCACCGTGTCAAACCAGACCTACAATTTCGACTTCAACGGCTGGATTGAGACAGAGAACGACGAGGTCCACAGTGATGCGGCGGCGTTGCCCAGCGGCGGTCTTCAGGTGCTCGTGGATCTCATCGGAGGCAACGTGTACTACCTGGGCCTTCAGATCTGGGACTACTACGCCTCTGGTTCGGCCACCCTCAGCATAGGTACCGCTGGCGCCTGTGGATCGTTCGGTACTGCCTGTCAGTGGGATCTTTCGCCGAAGCACATTGCAGTGAATGAACCGAAGCCCACCCATCTGAAATTCACAGCACCGAGGGATGGCGAGTACGTCTTCAGCTCGTCGCAGCCACAACTAGACGGCGTCGATCCCTGGGCCAGGCTCTGGAACGACCAGTTCGAATCGATCGTCTTCAACGACAATGGCGGCGGCTACTTTGACTTCAAAATCACCGAAGAACTGACCGCCGGAAAGGTCTACTACCTGGTGGTTGGCTGGCAGAACGTCTTGAACACGGATGGTTTCACGGTCTCCGTCAAGGTCCCCGAGGCCACCGACGGGGACGACACCAAACCGCCCGGCGGGGACGACACCAAACCGCCTGGTGGGGGCGACACCAAACCGCCTGGTGGGGATGTCACCAAGCCACCTGGCGGGGACGTCACCAAGCCGCCACCTGGCGGGGACAGCTCCAAGCCGCTGATGAAGCAGATCAAGAAGGGGATCGTCAAGATCGCCGGCAAGCTCAAGCTCGGCAAGACCCTCAAGGCCAAGGTCTCGAAGTTCACCAAGGGGGTCAAGTACTCCTACACCTGGTACCGCAACGGCAAGAAGATCAAGGGAGCCACCAAGGCGACCTACAAGCTGAAGAAGGCCGACCTGGGGAAGAAGATCAAGGTGACGGTCACCGCGAAGAAGACCGGGATGCTCTCAGCCAACGCCACCTCGAAGGCGAAGAAGGTCCCCAAAAAGAAGTAGCGCCATCGTGCGTCCGGGCCCGGGGGCGCGAGGTGCCACCCGGGCCCGGCGCCGTGCCGGGCAACGGCGTCGGTTGCTAAGGTCTCTTGCCCTACCGCTTTTGGCCTTGCGCGCTGGCACACCACATCGACAGACCGAAGGATTGAAGCTCTATGTCACGACACACACACCCTTGCTTCGCTGTACTCGGCGCCTGCGTCGCGGCCGTTGGCCTGACTGTTGGCGGCGGGTTCCCCGCCTGTGCGACGCCGGAGACGGTCCTGGTGCCCGCCGTGGTGGACGCGGGCACGCTGAGAGCGCGCGACTGCGACACCATGGCGAAAGCCTGCACCTGGGATCTCACGCCAACGACGGTCACGTTCCGCGAGGACGAGATGGCCTACCTGAAGTTCACCGTGGCGAAAAGCGGCGGGTACGCGATCACCACATCGAACATGCAGGGAGATTTTTTCACGGAGGGGTTCTGGATCAGCGCCGCTGATGACTGGGTCCAGTATTACCAAACCTTGCTGCCTGACGGAAACGTCAAGATCACAGCAGACTTTGTCGCGGGAACTGTCTACTACCTGGTTCTCGACTACTGGGACGAGGGCTCTGGCTCGTTGACCATCAGCTTCGGCGACGCGGACCCCTGCCGGAGTCGCGGTACTGCCTGCGACTGGGATCTGACACCGAAATCGGTCTCGCTCCAGGGATCAGAGGCCATGTACCTCAAGTTCACCGTTCCACGAACAGGAGCCTTCGCGTTTGTCTCGTCCAATCGATCCGCGAGGGCTGCCCCTTCCGCCTTGCTCCTCGACTCGTCGGGAGAGTTTGTCAACGGCGCCGACTCCTCTACATCCCGTAGCGACTTCAAGTTCGCGCAAGACCTGGTCGCCGGCGAGGTCTTCTACCTGGTGCTGAGCCACTCGTGGGAAGGCGGTTCCGGCTCGTTCACCGTCAGCATGACTGATGCTCCCCCCTGCAGCACCTTCCTATCGGCCTGCGAGTGGAACCTCGCTCCCAGGAAGGTGGCGAACTCAGACCCCAACCCCACGTTTCTCAAGATCACTGCGGCTCAAACAGCCACCTTCACCTTCACCTCAACTCATCCTTCGAAGAACACCACACAGGTCGCCGCTTTCCTCCTCGACAGCCAGGAGGACATCCTCGGATACTCTTCCGGCGGAGCAGACGGGCAAGGCTTCGAGATCAAGGCTGACCTGACGGCTGGGGAGGTCTACCTCCTCGGGTTCTTCTGGCTCGGCGACACCGCCGGGTTCACAGTCAAGGCCTACGGGCCGGGAAGCCCGACAGGCACCAAGCCTCCCGTCAAGCCGCAGACAAAGAAGGATGCGAAGAAGGACACCAAGTTCGACCCGAACAAGCGGACGGTCAAGGCGGGGGTCGTCAAGATCAAGGGCAAGGCCAAGGTCGGCGTGACCCTCAAGGCCAAGGTCTCGAAGTTCACCAAGGGGGTCAAGTACTCCTACGCCTGGTACCGCAACGGGAAGAAGATCAAGGGCGCCACCAAGCCGACCTACAAGCTGAAGAAGGCCGACCGAGGCAAGAAGATCAGCGTCAAGGTGACCGCCAAGAAGGCCGGTATGAACTCGGCCACCGTGGTCTCGAAGGCGAGGCAGATCCCCCGCAAGGGCGCACCGCAGCCGTTCTCATGCGGCGTGGCACGCGAGGGCCGGGGAGGGACCGGCCCCCGCGTGATGTGTGACTACTTGACGGTGACCTTGTAGCTGGCGACCTTGCCCTTGGCTTGGACACGGATCGTTGTCTTGCCCTTGGCAAGGGCGACGAGGCGACCGGCCTTGTCAATGGTGGCGACCGACTTCTTGGTCGAGGAGTACTTGACGAGAACCTTGGTGCTCGCGGCGGGCTTGACCTTGCCCGTCACATACGCGACGGCCCCGATCGCCATCTTCGTCGGGACCTTCGCGGACACCTTGATGCCCTTCGCCGCGACGGCCTTGAGGACAACGGTGACCTTGATGGTCGCCTTCTTTCCGTTGGCTGCCTTGGCGGTGATCGTTGCCGTTCCCGGCTTCTTGGCGAGGATGGTGCCGGCCTTGCTGACCTTGGCGACCTTCGGGTTCGAGGACGTCCACGTCAGCGTGACCTTCTTGCCCAACTCTGTGTAGCCGTAGGTGGGAACCTTCGCGAACTTCCCCTTGACCAGACGGATCGACTTCTGGCCAGCCTTGACCTTGACCGCGGCAAGAGACACGTCCTCCTGCGGCGGCAGGGAAGGACTCGGGGAGAACGATGGCGTGGTCGGGCCGACCGTGGGACTTGGCTTCGCTGGTGCGGGAATGACATTGCCCGCTTCCGAGCTGTTGAACACCTTGAGGGTCCACAGCTGCGAGTAGTCCAAAACCTCAATGTCCTTGTCACCATTCTTATCCTTCTGTCCCTTCGCCTTGGCGAGGATCTGGAACGGGTAGGTCCGCATGGTCGTGCTCAGCACCTTGATCACATTGCGCTGAAGGTCACCCAGGCGCAGGCTTCCCACGTTGACGTAGTTGCCCTTGAGGGTGACCGTGTACTTGGTGACATCTCCAGAAACGGAATCAGTCTCGTCAATGACCACCGACACGGCTGCCTTGTCGGTGGCAGACAGGATCTGGGTCCACTGGTCGCCGGCCACCACGGGGCCGATGATCCTCTGGACGAGGTCATAGCCTTGCTGGACCGTAGTAACCGTGGGCCGCGAAGCCGTGTTGGCCGTCGGCAATCCGGTCTGAACCGCCGAGGTAAGTGCGCCAGTCCCCATGCTCTCGACAGGTCGCGTGAGAGTCACCGATCCCGTCGCCGAGGGCCGGAAGTTCGACACCGGGTCGTACTTGTACCACTTGTATCCCTGGGATGGGTCGACCGCGATCGGTGAGATCATGTCGCGGAAGCCCGACCGAACCTTGACGTACCGAGGCGTGTTCGGCTGCGCATCAGCCACGATCTCCACCATCGTCGGAAGACCGATCTTGTCCCATCCCGTGGTGGGAATGGGAACAGGCTTGACCAAGGAGAGAACGTCCTGGTAGCGGTTGTTGCCTGGCATGATCAAGTCGTTGCCCGCGTACTGGGAGGCCATGAAGGTTCCGTTTCCACGGATGATCGAGGACCAGTCCGTCATGACGACACCCTGGAAGCCCCACTCGGAACGCAACACGTCGGTCAGGAGATCGTAGTCCTGGAAGGTGAGAGTTGAGTTGACCTTGTTGTAGGAGCTCATGATCGCCATCGGCTGTGCCGACTTGACCGCAATCTCGAAGCCGTGGAGATAGATCTCACGGAAGGCCCGCTCAGAGATCGTCTCGTCGACGGCAGAGCGGAAGGCCTCCTGGTTGTTGGCCGCGAAGTGCTTGAGAGTGACTCCACGTCCCGCATGCGACTGCACACCGAGCGTGATGTTGGCGGCGGTCATCCCCGTGACCAGCGGATCTTCTGAGTAGTACTCGAAGTTCCGTCCGCACAGCGGATCACGGTGCAGGTTCATCGCGGGGGCAAGCCACCACGTCGCCTCGAAGTCGTCCATCTCAGCGCCGATCGCGTCACCGATCTTCTGCTGCAGCTGAGGGTTGAAGGACTGGGCGAGCATCATCGCCACGGGGAATGCCGTCGCGTACTGGTAGCGCGGCTGACCTCCCACCGTCTGGGACGCGGTAATGCGCAGACCGGCCGGGCCGTCCGGCAAAGCGAGAGTCGGGATTCCCAGACTCTCATACTCTTCCGTGGTGAAGCCCGCCGATCCGGCGGCCGGTGTCACGATGGTGCTGGTCGCGGCGTTGGTTGAACTCCGTCCCACAACAAGGTGCGTCAGCTGCTCCACCGACAACCCCGCCACGAACTGCTCAATGGTGATTGTTCCGCGAACGACATCCCACAGCGTGTTGTTGGGGTTGGTCACGACATTCTGAACCGTCTCACCGCGTGCGGTGTCGGGAGCGTACGGCGCTCCGGTGCCCTCCCAGTCGGCGACGGGAGTCGTCGGGAGGTACGTCGTCGTCTTCGAGATCATCCCGCCTTCGACGGAGTACATCGGATCGGCTGACGTGATCGGCACATCCTGGTTGACCTTGGAGGCGTTGTTCGGAGCCACGAACCCGGCAGTCGACAAAGCGACGACCGGTGCAGTTGCGATTTCTCCTGCCTCACCTGTGTAGCTGTAGAACCGCTTGGGATCCGACTTCAACTCACCGACCGGGTGCTTTCCGCGGAACTGCGGGGAGAGTTGCTCCGTCACCGTCGTCGTGTCGAGGTGAAGCTTGGCCCCCACGTGGGTGTTCCGCGAGGAGTTGCCGACACGGATGAGGTAGTCGCCAGCTTCCATGACGTAGGCGGACTGCGACTCGTCATACGAGGCCAGCGACGTCGTGGGGAAGCTGACGGTGACCAGCTGGGACTCTCCCGGAGCCAGCTTGTCGGTCTTTCCGAATCCGATGAGTTCCTGGTAGGGCTTGTCGAGTCCGGTCGTCGGTGCCGAGTAGTAGATCTCGACGACTTCCTTGCCGGTGTACGTGTCGCCGACGTTGGTCACCTTCGCCGTGACCACAGTGTTGCCCTTGAAGTCGGCGGTCACCGAGTCGGTCTCGATCGAGAACTCGGTGTAGGACAGCCCGAACCCGAAGGGGTAGGTGACCACCATCGAGTCGGGGTACGGCGCCTTGCCCAGCCCCCTGTAGAAGGAGTCGAAGTAGCGGTATCCGACGTAAATGCCCTCGGTGTAGCTCTCATTCCTCCAGTTCGCCTCGGTGGCACCAGGGATGGGCCACGTCGCCGGGAAGTGCGGCTTCAGTGAGTAGTCGTTGACCCCGAAAGTCTTCGACGCTGGGTAGAAGGAGTAGTCAATGGCCCAGGTGTCCGTCAGCTTCCCCGAGGGGCTCTCCGTGCCGTTGAGGACTGCGGGCAGCGCCCGGCCCCCCGCCTGACCCGACTGGCCCAGCAGGAACAGCGCGTCCAGTGGGTCACCGCCGGAGGGATCGGTCGTGATCGAGTTGATGTGCTTGAAGAACTTGGTGTCCATCACAGCGGCGGCGTTGATGACAACGATCACGTTCTCATAGGACTCCCCCAGGAGCTTGATGTTGGCGTACTCGACGTCAGAGACCAAGTAGTCACCGCCTTCGACATAGCGATCCCAGTGCTCGCCCGAGTTGCGGGCGATGATGTAGATCGCCGTGTCCGTCGGCTCCGTCGGCAGGACGCTGTCCACCGTCAGCAGGATGTCGGGATAGATCGGGTTTCCGTAGGTGTACTGCGAGTTGAGCGTCTGATCGCTGCTTCCGTCCCATTGGTAGTTCCGCGTGGGTGCCCACTCTGCGATGAGGGTTTCCGTCCTTGAGCATGAGGGCGTCCCCGATGTCGAACGGTTGAGCGCATTCCAGTAGGTCGGCGACGTCGTGACGTTGTAGCCGACCTCCTCAAAGCCCGTTCGGGCGGAGATGTTGCCGCTCGCGCGGTTGTTCACCGCTCCGGACCCCGTGCCACCCTTGACTGTCGACATCGCGCCGCAGCCGAACAAAGCCACGTTCGGATGCACGTCATTAGGGATATCGGGAGCCGGGATTGGCAGGACATTGTTGTGGTTGTCGAGCAGGACCATACCCTCAAGGGAGCTCTGCTCGGAGATGAGGGCGTTAGCCGCCTCCAGCTCATGGATTCCAGGGTCGGGATACCACGCCTTGGCCACTGACGCGCCGCTCACGGCGAGTGCGGTGGCCAGGAGGAATGGCAGCACGGCCTTCGTTGGCTTGTGCATGTCGGTTCTCCAGCTTCCTTCTTGTAGTTGTGTTGGTTGTTGGACACCTCCCACCGAACAATCGCCGTTCGACAGTAGATGCCCGCCGCCTTTGCCTCCTAGGTCACCCTGAGGGTCACCTTCTTCGAAACCCCCTTGATTGCAGCTTTCGCGCTCGCCGCCGTTGGCGCAAACGTGGCCGTCACCCCATATGACCCCTTTGCCAGCTTCGGCAGCTTCACCGTCACCTTCCCCTTCTTTGCCGCCTTCAGCGCGACCGTCACCGACTTCTTGCCTGCCTTCACGACAAGGGTCCCCGTGGGCTTGGCCACCCCCGGCACCACCACCGTCACGGTTACCTTTCCGCGGTCCTTACGTGCGATCTTCTTCGCCGCCAGTTTGACCGTGACCTTCGCCGCCTTGAGCGCCACACCCTTATCGCCGGTGGACGATGACGTTCCTGGAGTTGGCATGACAGCCGTCGCCGAGGGAGGTGGCTTGGTGGGCGTGGCGCTTGCGGACGAAGTCGACGGGGTCGTGGGGGTCTGACTGGTCGGCGGTGGGGTCGTCGGCGGTGGAGAGGATACCGGGTCCCACCTGGCAAACAACTCAAGGTCCGAGGTGACCGGAGTCGTGAAGGTCCACTCCGTGGTGAACGCGGCGCTCGTGAACCATACCGGGGCGAGGAACCCCGCGGGCGGCGTCACGGTCGGTGCCCAGAGCCTGCTGCCGGGAAGCACCACAGTGAAGGCCGGTCCGCCTGACCCTTTGCCGCCGTAGTTCCAGTCCACCGTGTGTCCGACCGACCACTGGGCGTAGAGCGTTGTGTCGTCGTCAAACCCTCCCCCTTCGACCCACTGGCTCGGCAGGGGTTCGGTGCCGTCCTCGTCCATCCACCAGTCCATGAAGACCCAGCCCCGAACGGGATTCGGCGAAGGCAGGTCGCAGGAGTGCCCTTGCGCGCAGGTCAGGGGATCCACGGGATCGGCCTCCCCGCGGCCATTGAGGTTGAAGGTGATGGTGATGTCGGAGGCCATCGCCGGCGCGGCCACGATGAGGCCCGACAGGGCGACCCCTCCGGCGAGGGCACTGACAATGAGGCGAAGTGGAATCTGACGACGGGGACTATTCACGAGCTGCGTCGCTCCTCCCAGATGGCCAGCCCGAGCCCGGCGGCATCTGTGCCGTCGAACCGGACCGCCCGTTCTCGGATGTCGGGTCTGACGCCCCTGGCGCGGACCCAGCCTCCGCGGTGAAGGCCGCCTCCAGTTCTACCCTGGCTTTCCTCTCCAGTCAACACTCACTCGCATTACCGCATGTCGCAGCTCGGTGGGCGCAACCAGCCTCGCGAGGTGACGGGACCGTCATCGTCCAAGGCCTTCCTCTTGACAGCGTGAGGTGCCAACCGCTGGTACGGATGGGGAGCGGCGCGTTGGCGCCTTGAAACGCGTGCCCGCGGGGGAGGCGATGGTGGTCGCGAGTGGGTCGCGGTGTCGCTATGCTTGACACCGCAATCAACTTCGGGGACTCTCCCTTCCGTGCCACGGGTGGCGGTGACCGGGGTTGCCCATGCGCCCAAGGGAGTGGAGGCTTCAATGTCACGTTACTTGCGCCCTGCCGCCGTGGCGATCGGTGCCGGGCTCGCGACAGCGGCTCTGGTCATGGGAGGAGGGTTGCCGTGGGCGGGGACCCTGACGGGGGGCTCCGTTCCAGCCAGCGCTGGCGGGGCTGCTGGTGTCGCGACGAGCTGCGACACCTGGGAAACCGCCTGCGAGTGGAACCTCGCCCCGCTGGTTGTTGAACCCACGGGGACAGACTCCATCTACCTCTGGTTCACCGCGCCGAAGACTGGGCCGTTCTCGATCGTCTCGTCTGCGCAGGGCGCCGATGCCGACCCGTTCGGAATGCTGTACGCCGCTGATCGCCAGCTCCTCTCCGCTGACGACGACAGCGGAGGTCTCCCCAACTTCCGACTGACCGAGTTCCTCACGCAGGGTGAGACCTACTTCCTCGTGGTGCGGCACTTCATGGACACAAACTTCGGCACGTTCACCATCAGTTTCGGCGAGGCTGAGCCCTGCATCTCGATCATGGCTGCCTGTCCCTGGGATCTCTCGCCGCTGGTGATGAACGACGACCGGTCCAATCCCGCGTTCTTTGTGTTCACCGCGCCATCGTCGGGATCATTCACCATCAGTGGGGTACCTGCACCGGGCGAGCCACAGGTGGCGTGGTTCGCACTGCATAGCGCCGAGCACGTGATGATGAAGATGTCGACCTGCATGGCTGTATGCGATCCCCCGATCACGGCGGACCTGACCGCCGGGACTACGTACTACCTAGAAGTCGGGCGGTACGGCGACCTGGAGCCGGGCTGGCTCACGATCACGGCCCGCGGTCCGGGGATTCCCGACGTCCATCTGTCGCTGAAAGAGTGGGCACCGAGTGCGGCAGCGCAGAGCACATCGGTCGCCGTGACGGTTCTCAGCGGAGGAAGCTGGTCGGCGTCGACCTCCATGTTCTGGCTGTCGGCGTCGCAGGACAATGCCACGACAATGCTCCTTTCGGTCCGGGAGAACCCGGGCGCCGCTCGAAGCGGCCTCGTCACTGTCCGCTCGAGCGGAGAGACTGCCACGCTCCTGGTCACCCAGTCTGCTGCGGGAACGACCACTCCGACACCCGACCCCACCACGCCCGATCCCACGACACCGACTCCCGACCCCACGACGCCCACTCCCGACCCCACCAAAGCTAGTCCGTCCCCATCCACCAGCAAGTCTTCCGCGTCTCCCACCCCGACCAAACCCAGTTCTGCCCCCACCTCTTCTCGGCCGACACCATCGGTGAGCGTCCCGCCATTACTGGAGAAGATCAAGGCTGGGGTCGTCAAGATCACCGGTCCGGCCAGGGTCGGCAAGACCCTGAAAGCCAAGGTCACGAAGTTCACCAAGGGAGTCGCGTACTCCTACACCTGGTACCGCAACGGCTCGAAGATCAAGGGCGCCACGAAGGCGAGCTACACGCTTAAGAAGGCTGACCGGGGGAAGAAGATCAAGGTCACGGTCACCGCGAAGAAGACGGGGATGCTCCCGGCTTCCGCGACCTCGAAGGTGGTCAAGGTCTCCAAGAAGTAGGGCCGTCATCGGCCGGGTCGGGGGCAGTGCGAGGGGATGCCGGGCGGTGTCTGGCCTTCGGTGGCGGTGCTACGCTGGGGCGCGGCATCCGCGTCTGAGGTCTCTTCGCTTGCCTGCGACTGCGACGTACGCTCTCGCGAAACACTGACTGGCCTACCTAAGGATGAAAGCTCTATGTCACAACACGCACACCCCGTTTCTGCGGCGCTAGGCGGTTGCATTGCCGCTTTGGCCCTGGCCGTTGGCGGGATGCTCCCCGCCACAGCGACTCCGGACAGCACCGACGGCGCCACCCGCGTCGCCGCCGACTGTGACACCTTCGAGACGGCTTGCCCATGGGACCTCACTCCGCTCAGTGTCTCGCCGGTTGGGCAGGGGCTTGTCTACCTCGCGTTCACGGCCCCGTCGTCGGGTCCCTTTCGGCTCTCGTCGTCCAACCGCACGGGCGGCGACCCATACGGCATTCTCTACGACTCGGCGCGCCACCTCATCGCCTCCGACGACGACAGCGCGGGAAACCTCAACTTCCTGATCCTCGCAGACCTCGTCGAGGGGGAGGAGTACTACCTGGCTGTCAGGCACCTTTCAAGCTCGAGTTCCGGATCCTTCACCGTCAACTTCGCCGAAGGGGATCCCTGCTCCACACTCGCGGCTGCCTGCCTCTGGGATCTCACACCGAGAGCCGTTACCTTCACCGGACGCAGCCGCGTCTACTTGAGGTTCATCGCCCCAGCCACCGACGGCTTCAGGAT